>JBIIQR010000088.1:0-6100 GCA_044341985.1 Burkholderiaceae bacterium | reverse complement strand
AAATGCCGTTTGATCCGGCACTTTATTTGCCGGTTCATACTTCGTTTGACACATCCTCAGGCAGTACGGCTAGGATTGTTAACCGGACTGCCTGAATCCGCGTTGACTGCTTCAATGACTGGCTTGCTTAGGCTTGAATTGTTTGTCACTGATACGGAATTTTTCCCGTCTATCTCCCATTAAAGTCCTCAGCTCTCGGATACTCAGATCACTAACTTCGTGCATACGTATTAGCAGCGAAGCGCCTACAGGAAGCCGGCGATGACGAATTTTGCTAATCACCGGTGGGGCTACTTCTAAGGCTCGGGATAGAGCGGCATCGTTTTTGAGGTGCAGCTTATCGATGAGCGTGTCCAGCAAATTATTGGGGTCGTAGGCCAATTGGTCTGAAAGCCGGCTGCTGTCCTGATTATCGAATTGGGTTGTCATTTGAATGCGGATTCCCTATAGCGGTTGGTGAATGAATTGCGCTGATCGAATCATTAAGTCGGGCTTAACGCCTTGTAACTCAATCAATCAGAGCCCCTGAAGAATAAAAATTATCAGAGTAATAATTTACTAAATAGTCGTTAGTTAAAAATTAATTAAAAATTTACAACCTCACTTTGGCTAACAACATCCCTTGGTAACTTTTGAAAAATAAAAAGTCACAAACTATTTGTGCCTACTCAACTACCAAAACAGCCGAAATACTTACTACATCGGAAAGTTTCCTTACCTTAACTTGAGTTTAATTAATGTATTGATAATTCTGTTTGACTTCGCGCAAGATCAGAAAGAATTAGTGAATCTGGCAACATTGTTGGAGTAGAAAGTCAACTTTTCATAAATAGTTTGGCTTTGTCGGTATGAGAGGTTTTGTTTGTAAAAACAAAAGGCCTCTTGAGATCTGACTGAAGAGTTAAGACCGAGAGACTCAATGAGTCTGAATAGCCATGGATGGGCGAGCTTGAGGCTGTATAGCGAAAAAGCTGCTTAGAAGAAATTACTAACGAACAGAATGCTTACGAAGAGGGTTTTATGGATTGTTTTAATTGCGTTTGTAATTGATTCCAGCCTTCATGACCCAGCGAGGTCATAGTTTCTAAATTACGATTCACAATCACGTTCGCATCTGGAAGTGCGGCCGTTGCATTGTCCAGGCTTGCCTCTCTCAGTAGATGCAGCATAGGAAATGGGGATCGATTAGTGCAATTGGTAACGTCATCCTCGCGGGTTCCTGCGAATTGATAATGGGGATGAAAGCTGGCAATCTGCAGTACACCAATTAAATCTAATTCATCCAAAATTTCGTCAGCGATATCGAGAAAATTGTTGTAATCAAAAAAGTCAGATAGCACCCATGGATGAATAAGCAAACACGTATCCACGCTTGTCGGCGAGGCTGCAATTAATTGCTGCATCGATAGCCGTAGATCAGCTGCTAGAGAAGTTTCGTCGCGAGCATGGCTAAGAAAATAATGGATTTGCCCTTTTGTGTGTACGGGCTTAGCGAATGGGCACAGATTTAAGCCAATCACCACGTTCTCTACCCATGCACTGGTGAGTGCAACGATTTGTTTCTCTGACAGGGTTTCCGCTGCGGGGAATGGATTCATGGCGAGCGTCGTTGTTTGATAGCTTTACTCAAATCAATGACAGCCATAGCATAATAAAAACTGCGGTTATATTTGGTGATGGCAAAAAAATTCGCGCTGCCAAGCCAATATTGTGTTGGATGAGTGCCGTCTTCTAAATCGATTAGGCCAACCATCAGTGAAGGAGAAATATCTGCTGGGAATGTGACGCCTGCGCGACTAATCTCATCGGTGGTGTTTGTCGCTGCGAGAACCACACCTATCAATGGCTTCCAGTCTGACTCTTTATCCTTATCAACTGTTACAGGGTAGACCAACGGTAGATCGGCAGTCCATCCGTGCTGTACAAGAAAACTGGCCACACTACCTATAGCATCTGCAGGAGAATTTCTGAGATCGATACGGCCATCGCCATCAAAATCCACAGCAAAGCGACGAATGCTGCTCGGCATGAATTGAGGGTAACCAATCGCTCCAGCAAACGATCCAGAGACACTCAGTGGATCGATATTGTTTTCACGCGCATACAACAGAATTTGTTCTAGTTCATCGCGGAAGTAGCGCATCCGTGGTTCACGGTTCGCGGTTTCCGGATAGGCAAACGCCAAGGTGGTCAGTGCATCTATGACGCGAAACGCACCTGGGCTGCGTCCATAGATAGTTTCTACGCCAAGAATGCCAACTATGATTTCGGGGGGGACTCCGAACTCAACCTGAGCACGGCGAAGTTCTGTTTCATATTTTTCCCAAAAAACAAGCCCAGATCGTATACGTAATGGTTCAACAAAACGACTCCTGTAGGCCGTCCAATTTTTACTTTTGCCCGAGGGGGCGGGGTTGATAAGCTTAACGACCTTTTCCAGGTAATGTACTTGCGAAAATAAAGTATTTAGTTCGTCTTGATTAAAACCGTGCTGTTCACCCATTTGATTAACAAATTCAGCAACGGCCTTCCATTGCATAAAATTAGTAAACTCCGACTCCTCAGAGAGTTGAGTTTTTTTGAAGCTCTTGTGGTTACGTTTAGCTATAACCGAATCAACACTTCCTTTTTTTGCGTGGTGCTGGCTTTTAGCAAAAGAAAACTCAGGAAGAAGAAAGGCGATAAGTGCTACAAAAACTATGGAAAAGCGAACTGAAATAATTTTTTTCATCGATGTCAGCTGAGACAAAATTTGGAGCCAAATCATTGGCAAAGAGCGAGTATAGTCCATGAAAACCCAGTAGCCTTCTGATACATAACCACGCCATTCAACCGGCTGTAGATTTCTATGGGTTGTCGCGCGTAGAGATTATGGGCTTCGATGTCTGCCAAGGCCAAAGAGTTCAGGCTGTTTAGTCGAGATGAGCGCGCCGACTTATCCCGCCTTGCGACTATTTGCAGACCTCGGTTGAATTCAAGAGGGCGGGTAGAATACCGGCTTACAGCTGATTTTTATCCGCTTCACTATTTTTCATCGGCTCTTTTCATGTCCATCCAATGGTTTCCCGGTCATATGAACTCTGCGCGCAAAAAAGCCGCCGAGTCCATGGAGAAAACAGACCTTGTTATTGAGGTGCTGGACGCCCGACTGCCGGAAGCCAGCAGCAACCCCATGATTACTGAGTTACGCAAAGCGCGTCAGCGTCCCTGCCTAAAAATACTCAACAAGAGTGATTTGGCTGACCCCGCTGCGACCCAAGCATGGCTTCAGTATTACGGTTCCCAACCCCAGGTGCATGCGATTGCGCTCTCCTGTAAAAAACCCACCGAAGTAGCAAAGATCCCAGCCGTTTGTATGAAGCTAACACCCCATCGCGGCACCACGCTCAAGCCTTTGCGTGTGATGATTATGGGCATTCCAAATGTCGGTAAATCTACCTTGATGAACGCCCTGCTAAAGAAGCGGGTAGCCAAGGTGGGAGATGAGCCAGCCGTCACCAAGACGCAGCAACGACTTTTTTTGGGTAATAACATTGTCCTGATTGATACGCCCGGAATGATGTGGCCGAAAATTGCCCACCCTAGCGATGGCTTGATGTTGGCAGCCAGCCATGCGATAGGCGTGAATGCGATTATTGAAGAAGAGGTCGCTGATTTTCTTGCTAGCCAATTACTTGATCACTATCGCGCTATGCTCGTAACACGTTACGGCTTACCCTCCGGCGTGATTGATGGCGTCGGTGTTTTAGAGGCCATTGCTCAAAAACGTGGCTTGCGTTTACGTGGTGGTGAGGCGGATGTGGAAAAGGCAGCACATACATTGCTTCAAGATTATCGAAGCGGCGTCCTGGGTCGTATTAGTTTAGAGACGCCAGAACGACGCGTCGTGTTGCTGGCAAATTATCAACCGCCCGTGTCATTAGGTCTAGAGCAGCCGCGAGAAGAATACGAGCCTGAATAAATTTCGAAGAGCCCTGTAAAAAATATAGACGAGAGATATCATGAGTCAGCCTATTTCGCCAGCCGATACTCCTTTCATCATTAGTCAGCACGAGCAAGGCATAGTTACGCTCACGCTGAATCGCGGTGATCGATTTAATCCATTGTCAGAAGAAATGCTGGCCGCATTGCAAACGGAAATTGATGCGATTGCAAAAGATTCTTCGGTCAGAGTAGTGGTGCTCGCTGCGCTAGGTAAGGCATTTTGTGCAGGACATGATTTGAAGCAAATGCGCGCCGAGCCGTCTACGACGTATTACAAAACGCTTTTTCATCGCTGCAGCAAGTTGATGTTGACGATACAGCAAATGCCTCAGCCCGTGATTGCACGCGTTCACGGGCTTGCGACAGCTGCGGGTTGTCAGTTGGTATCTATGTGCGATCTTGCGGTGGCTTCTACCGACGCTAGCTTCGCAGTATCCGGTGTGAACTATGGATTATTTTGTTCAACACCCTCCGTAGGTTTATCGCGCAATGTGCCGCGTAAGCAGGCGATGGAGATGCTGCTGACGGGTGACTTCATTGATGCGCATACTGCCAAAGAACGTGGCTTAGTGAATCGCGTCGTTTCTCCGGAATTGCTAGATCATGAAATTTCGCTGCTTGTAAAAAGTATTATCGCTAAGCCAGCGGTGGCGATTGCCATGGGTAAGCAATTGTTTTACCGTCAGCTAGAGATGGGTATTGCAGCGGCTTATCAGTTAGCAGGTGAGAATATGGCGTGTAACATGATGGATGAAGCAGCATTAGAAGGTGTGCAAGCTTTTATAGAAAAACGTCCTCCTTCGTGGAAAAAATAAAACCTGCTACGTGAAAATAAAGTGAAGCAGTCTTTGATGTCTCATCATCCGAAAAGTCCTAGCATTTGCCTCGGCTTATAAATCTTCGTTTTTCATCTTGCAATACAGCTCGTTACGCGCATTACCTGATACGAGTATATGAGCATCAACTGTATTAGGCGATAAAAACTCAAACGGTTTTTTTGAAATCATGATCTCGCCTTGATCGATGGAGCTGACGTCATTAAAAAGATGAACCTTGACAGCTTTGGTATGCACGATGGTCAGTTGAGTATCGCGTACATTGGTTGCGATGGCATGTGGACTGTAGCAAGATTCATCGCTGGCATAACTGGATTCTGGTCGGGTGGTGGCTGATAGCCAGTGAGGGCTAATATAAGTCATGCCCACTTGCATGCGAGCGAGTCGATACGGCCCTGCGCCGTTAGCTAGCACCAATCCTTTGTAGGCCGGCCCTTCATATCTGAATTTCGCATTCAACGATAGTGTCTCTAAAGCTTCGTCTAAGGCGCTTATTAAGCAGCCGCTTATTCTTGCGAAGGTGTCTGATCCTGACATCTGCCACACTCTCAATGCATCGTTGACTGAGTTAAAGCTACCTGTCTGTGAATTGCAATAATCAACTAACGCTAATACGTGCTGTAGTTTAAGTTGCGGTAAATTTTTTTGTGCAGCGTTGCACGATAATTTAATTTCATCCGGGTTCATTTTTAAATCTAACCAGTCAAAAACTTTCGGATGAATTATTTCAGATAGTGCATTCCGTTCGTTTGCGGTGATCGCTAAAATGGTCTTTTGAAATGACTTTATAAGATAATTTTTATGAAAAGGATTAATAGCCGCTTCAAGGGACATGCATGACAGTGTTACAGAGTAATTATGTAAAAATTCATGCGATGAATAAAGCCCGCATGAAATTTGATGCCCCTTAGCTAGTTCTGTTGATGTGAATGAATCATCAGGTAAAAAGACTTGATTGGCATGTAGCCTGCCATATTGATTTTTTACTTCTTCGTTTATAGATATTTGATACAGGCTATTAATTTCTTCCATAGCTGTTTTGGTCGAATGATTGATGCCAATCTTGTTTATTTTTGACAGGCACTCGGTATTCATTCGTGATAGGTACGATTCATGCAGTAGGCTGGGTAGTGCTGGCTGAATTATTGCAGTGCGCCGCAGTATAGGTAGCATGTCGTCTCCTCGTTAGTTGTTGCGCATTTTTTTTAATCGATCAATCTGATCGTTAAAATTTATTGTGATGAGTGCGTAACTATTACGAAACGAGAGTTGTGGTAATA
>JBIIQR010000087.1:0-6101 GCA_044341985.1 Burkholderiaceae bacterium | reverse complement strand
GGCTCACCAGGAAATCCTATGGTACTGTACTAATGTGACATCGCCTTTTTGTATTTGCCGGCATTACCTAATTAGGTAATGCCGGCTTTTTATTTGTATTGGCGATTTACATTACAACCTGCGTAAAACGTTAGTGCGTAATTAGGTAAACGCTATTTCAGTTGCTCGGTGATGAAGAAATACTCTGCTGCGCAGATAGGTGAGCAGATTGCGACCCAGCCTTTGTCTTTACTGGTAAGACCAAACCACACGTCCATATCGTCACCTAGATCGTTAGTTGCCTTTAGCTTTATGAGCCGTTCAGGTGGTAGGGGTTGCGCGTAGGAGCGAATTTTAAGAAATTTAGATTCATGCAGTTCTAAAATTTGTTTCTTATCAATTTCTTCGGCGCTGAACTGTTTGTAGACACGCATTCCAGCGACATTTTTCTTAGACTTTGGTGCAAAAGCCGGAATGTAAGGCCGATCAAAATAGCTGTTTGGAAAGCGCCACTGCCATCGCTCTGTGTTAACAATGAACTGGTCACATTCTAGTTTGGCGTAAGGCTTAAGTATTTCAGGGAATGCATCGTTGAGATGATTCTCGCATTCCGTGTCGTCATCATCTTTGTTATTGTCACCAGAGTGACTGTGAACGGCTAACGGAATGAACAACAGCAATAGGAGCAGTTTAATTTTTAGCAAAGCACATTTCCTTTAGCCGTAGACTACAAATATGTTTGGGTCCTGATGAATCGTTTCAGATAAGATTACTATCTAGCTGAACCGTTTTACTATACTAAAATACAGTTTGGTAGTCACAGAAATTTTTTAGCCATATAAATTTCAGATATCGATTTTTTCGATGTGACTTTTATATGTGATTTAAAAGTTACTGGGAAAAGCCAGCGGTACGTATGCCCGCTTCGGCAATTTGCTCATCTTGCTGTGACGTGACTCCGCTGACACCAACAGCACCAATAGTTTGTCCATTGACACTAACTGGCACCCCACCTTGGAGTAGTACGCCATTGGGAAGGGTGACTATCGCAGGCCGAGTTTTTGCAGCCTCTTCCAAAACCTTTGTTGGTCTACGAAAGATAGATGCGGTACGAGCTTTGCCGATAGCGACATCAATGCTGCCAATCAATGCACCATCCATACGCTGAAAGCTAAGGAGATTTCCGCCCTCATCGACGACTGCGATGTCAACTAGCCAATTATTAGCTTTTGCCTCTTGTATGGCACCCGCTATGATTTTATTCGCAGCTTCTAGGCTTAATGTTTTTCGTTCTAAGACTTGCCCATGGCAATACGTTGAGACCATGCCGAATAAAATTAATGCGGTTATCCGTTTGAAACCATTAATGACTAATGTATTCATACCTTGCCTCCTGTTTATTGTAGTTATGAAGAATCGTGAACCGCCCTCGAAAACTTAGTCGCTTTCCAGTCTCTTGAAATACTAGTTCTTGTATTCTACCCACACTCACACACCTTCTCGGGTTCTTGCACTGATGGGCAGTTATGATTCAGTAGAAGTCACGCGACGGCTCCAGTTATGGGCATAAATTAGCGAACTAGTTGCCCAGAGTGTGGTTGGGCAAGGCCTTGTGAGATACTGTATAAAAATACAGTATTGACCGAGACATGCAACCCATCCCCATTCAAGCTGTACCCGTGCTCCTATCGAGCTTTGTCGCCAGTGTTCATGCGGGTTTTCCGTCGCCTGCGGCTGACCACAGCCAAAAGCGTATCGACCTTAACGAGCACCTAATCCGTAACAAAGAGGCAACCTTTTTGTTTCGCGTTCGAGGTGACTCGATGACCGGCATCGGTATCTACGAGGGCGACACCTTGCTGGTTGATCGATCCATCGACCCACGCCACAACGCCATCGTGTTAGCGGTACTGAACAACGAGTTCGCTATCAAACGACTGTATCGACGAGGCGGCGTGGTTAAGCTCATCGCTGAGAATCCTATCTATCCACCGATACAGATCAAGCAAGGAGAAGAGCTATCGATCTGGGGTGTCGTTACCTTTAATCTGCACAAGCTGTACTAGTTTGAGTATGAAATCAAAACCAGTACAGCAATTAGCACTTATCGACTGCAATAATTTTTATGTCAGTTGTGAACGATTGTTTCGTCCCGATTTGGCAGGCAAGCCAGTGGTGGTGTTATCGAACAATGACGGTTGTGTTGTGTCGCGATCGAATGAAGCTAAAGACATCGGTGTGAAGATGGGGCAGCCGTGGTTTCAAGCGAAAGCAATCGCTGAAGAGCACAACATACTCGCGTTAAGTTCCAACTATGCCTTGTATGCTGATTTGTCGAATCGAGTCATGAATTTGTTAGTTGAATTTTCACCGCGACATGAGGTCTACTCCATTGATGAATGCTTTGTTGATCTCACAGGTATGGCTGAGCTTAGATCGATTAGCTATGCCATGCGCGAGAAGATCATGCGTTGGACAGGCATTCCTGTGTGTGTCGGTATAGGGCCGACCAAGACATTAGCTAAGTTAGCGAATTTCATCGCCAAGAAGCATCCACGCTCGAAAGGCGTTTTCAACTACAACGCATTGACTGAAGCACAGAAGGCCAAGCTGTTGTCGCGAATACCCGTCGATGAAGTCTGGGGAGTGGGGCGTAAACTTGCGCCGCGACTGGCAGAGTACGGCGTACAGAATGTGCAAGAGTTGAGAGAAGCACATACACCGACATTACGAGCGGAGTTTGGTGTAGTGGTTGAGAAGATTCAGCGCGAACTAAACGAAGTGGCCTGCGTAGCAATGGAAGAAGTGACACCGCCAAGAAAGCAAATCATCGCCAGCCGTAGCTTTGGTAATCCTGTGCACGATGTGGCGTCACTGAAAGCGGCCGTCGCTTTGTTCGTAGAAACAGCCTGCGCCAAACTGCGAGCGCAGCAATCGCACGCCGCGATGTTGCAAGTGTTTTTGCATACCAATCGATTCAGGTCAGAACTGCCCCAGTATCATCCTGTGATGGCCGTTCCATTGGTCACTCCAACGGATAGCAGTCTTATCGTCAATCGCTGGGCAGGTCTATTGATCGACCAACTATGGCGACCCGAGTACGCCTACAAAAAAGCGGGAGTCATGCTGAGTGAAATTACCCCAAACACCCAACGACAGGATGATTTTTTTGCTGAAGCTGAACCGGTAGAAGAGTCAAAGCTGATGGCTGTCTTAGATAGAGTGAATCAGCGATTTGGTCGAGGAATCATTCGAATTTCTTCACAGGATGCGGGAGAGGAATGGGGTATGCGACAAGAGCGCAAATCACCTGCGTATACAACCTGCTGGGTAGAGCTGCCAGCGGCGATTGCATGAGATGCTGAATTAAAAAAGCCCGCAAACATTCGTTTGCAGGCGTTTAGTGAATCACATTTTTACTCGTTGGTTACTGTTACACCCTTCCAAAATGCCACGTGATTGGCAATCTGGCTAGCTTCTGGTTTAGGAGTCGGATAAAACCAAGCAGCGGCCTCATTCACCTTGCCATCGACTGATACATCGTAATAGTGCGCGACCCCTTTCCAGGGACATGTTGTTTGCTTAGTGGACGCTTGAAAAAATGCCTTGTTCAAAGCATTGGTCGGAAAGTAGTGGTTACCTTCCACCACAACCGTCTGGTCGGAGGTTGCCAAAACTTGGTTATTCCAAATAGCCTTCATATTTTTTTCCTTTTGTCATTTCAAAATTAGGGATGTCGAACCAAAGCAGACCAAACCAATGATTGGGGTCTGTCCAAACCGGGCCAGGTTTTAAGCCCTGTTTTGCTGCAATTGTTTGGATTTTTTCGATCGAGTATTTGTATGAATTTTCGGTATGCAAGGTTTCGCCTTCTTCCAACACAAATACTCGATTTTTTAGTTGGATCTCTTGCCGCTTCAGACTCACCAAATGCATTTCAATGCGGTGCTGAGGGGCGTTGTAAAAAGCCCAGTGCGCAAACTGTGAAACATCGAAATTGGTTTTAAGTTCATGATTGGCGCGAGTCAAAAGATTTAAGTTGAATGCGGCTGTGATCCCCTGCGCATCGTTATATGCCTGATGAATGATCTGCGGGGACTTAAGCAAATCCACGCCCAACAACAATGCTCCTGCGGGCAAATGCTTGGCGCAGTTAGCAAAAAAATTGTCCACCTCAGCAGGTAAAAAATTACCTATCGTTGAGCCTGGAAAAAATGCAATTCGGCGTTGAGTCTCTGGATGTTCAGCAGGTAGCGACCAATCATGGGTGTAATCAGCCACGATAGGGGAAACCATCAGTTGAGGAAATTCATGCTGCAAATCTTTGGCGGCTGCTTTTAAGTGATCTCCCGATATATCCATCGGTAAGAATGCCGTGGGCGATTCTAGCTGGCGCAACAAAAAACGAACTTTGGTCAAGGAACCTGCGCCCAGTTCAATCAATTCCGCGTGAGGGCCGATGTGTTCAGCAATAGCACCTGCGTTTTTACTCAGAATCGACAGTTCCGTTTTGGTTGGGTAATACTCAGGCAAGTCACAAATTTGATCAAACAGGGCTGAGCCTGGTGCATCGTAAAAATATTTAGGCGAGATGTGTTTGATATCGGCAGACAGAGCCTTTAATAAGTCATGCTCAAAGTGATTAACAGGGGTATCCATTATTGACAATTTCTAGCCAATCTCAATCCGGTAATTTGCCAACGGGCCGCAGGCGGGAAAAAATTTCGATAGGTTTTTCGAGCGTGTCCTTTGGGCGTTGCCCAGCTGGAGCCGCGCAGCACTTGTTGGCCCACCATGAACTTGCCGTTGTATTCACGAATCGCACCAGAGCTAGCTTGAAAGCCAGGATAAGGTTCGTAGGCCGACCGAGTCCACTGCCAAACGCTGCCTTGCATTTGATGTATTTCTGGGTGTCCATAAGCATGTTCCCACTCAAACTCTGTGGGCAAACGTGCGTCTGCCCATTGAGAAAAAGCGTCTGCTTCAAAAAAATTTAAGTGCGAAACAGGTTCGTTCAGGTTCAACTCTTGCAAACTATTCACGCCGAAAACATGCCACTTGTCACGTTGATTAACCGGGCTGTTGGCGGGTACCCAATAGGAGGGCGCTGTAGCCCCCGTTTGGTTCACCCAAGACCACCCCTCTGAAAGCCACAAAGAGGCATGTTGATAACCTCCGTCCAGAATAAAGGCTAAATACTCACCCTGAGTGACGAGCTGGCTGGAGATTTCAAAAGCATCTATCCAACGTTTATGGCGAGGTTGTTCGTTATCGAAAGCGAATTCGCCTTGTTCTTCAAACGCTTGGCCAAACTCACTTAGACCGGATTCAAATGGAATCCACTTAGACGTTGTTTCTAGCGTTGCTGCGCGTGGGGCATGTGAAAAATTCAGATGACTATCCGGCAAAAATGGATGGCAAGAAAATAAGTGCAATGCATCTGTCACCATCAGTTCTTGGTGCTGCTGTTCGTGATTTATACCCAACACGATCAAATCACCAATTTCCTCTATAGCGTTTGACTTCTGCATCCAAGACGTCATCGCATCGGTGACATAGGCTCGATAAGCCATCACCTCTGACAGCGATGGTCTGGTGATAAGGCCTCTCTGGGGGCGTGGCTGGCGCGGCCCCAAGCTTTCGTAATAGGAGTTAAACAAATAAGAAAATTGCTCACTGAATTTTTGGTAGTTCCCATGGTGGGGAAGTAAAACAACGGTCTCAAAAAACCAAGTGGTATGACCTAGATGCCATTTTATCGGGCTTGCATCGGGCATGGATTGAACGCACTGATCTTCATCAGACAAGCGAGCAACCAAGTGTTCGGTCTGAGCTCGCAAAGACTCAAAGGTGTCAAGCAGATTTTCGTTATGTGCAATTTTCAAGACAGCGCTTTCAATGGAATTGTCTAAGAGACGTTTTCATAAGGACCCATTCTTCGGTTATCTGAATCACCTCGGAAATCTTAGACACCTTCTAGCCTCTCGCAATACAGCTTTTCATAGTCTACCGGCGACATTCCGGTGCGATTTGGTCCACCATTTTGAGAACGAGCTGCAGCATCTATCGACCTCTGCAAACAGTGAAGGCGCAGGACGGCAGTCAGCCAAATGCGACAGCCA
>JBIIQR010000220.1:0-3835 GCA_044341985.1 Burkholderiaceae bacterium | reverse complement strand
GTGCGGTCATGCAATACAAAACCTAGCTCAGGGTCGGTGCGCGCGATAAAGGGTGTAGCTTCAAGCTCGACATACACGCGTTGCGGGCCATTTTGAAAATACCAGGCGCCGCGGGTATCGCAATCGTAGTTACGATAGATAAAATTCAGTAGTGATTCATGCCGAATAATGTCGCCCGGTTGATGCGCAGCTTGCGCTGCTTCATCGCGCATGCGGAACGCACCTCGAGCATCCAACGCTAACCAGCCATAACAGTGAGGCACGTTAGGCCATTTAGCCAGCGACTGTTTTACGAGTTCGTCCATTAATTTTACTTGGGCTAATAATCACGTTGACCGCGACGAATTTTCTTGCCGTCGAAGAGTAATTTGGTCATTCAAAAATCTGACTAACCGTCTGGGTAACCAATCGAGATGTCCGGGAGGTCGGCCGCGCGCGAAACCGACATGCCCGCCATGTGCAGGATATTCAAGTAACACAGCGTCAGCTGCCGATCGTGGCAGATGCTTGGCGGGTAAAAAGGGATCGTTACGTGCATTTAGCACCAGCGTTGGCACGACGATAGAAGGCAGCACATGTTTTGCGCTGGCTCTATCCCAGTAATCATCCGTATTTCTATAGCCGTGTAGAGGTGCGGTCACGACATTATCAAATTCGTAGAGGTTACGAGCCTTCAGCATTTTTTCGCGATCAAACAAATTCGGAAACTGCTCTAATTTTTGAAGGCATTTAGGTTTGAGTGTTTGCAAAAAAGAGCGTGTGTAGATCATGTTGATGCCACGCGATAGCGCAGCACCGCCGGCAGCCAGATCGAGTGGCGCTGAAATAGCGCAGGCGGCATCCACAAAACCTGAATCTTCAGGGAATTCACCTAGCCAGCGCAATAAGGCATTGCCGCCTAATGAAACACCTGCAGCAAAAAAATTGGAGGCATTGCGATATAGCGGATGGCGCGCCATCTTATGCAGTATCCAATCGATTTCACCTGAATCACCTGAATGATAAAAGCGTGGTGCACGATTGAGTTCACCGGAGCATCCGCGGAAATGAGGAATCGCGCCGGACCATCCCAGTGATTCAATATGTTTTAGTATGGAGCGAGCGTAATGACTAGATGAGGAGCCTTCTAGTCCGTGAAATAAAACCAGCAGTGGTTTACCTGGTAGGCCTTCAACAAAATCGACGTCAATAAAATCATTATCCGGTGTATCCCAGCGCTCACGTTTAAGCGTGACAGCAGGAAGCTCTATGAATTTAGCAGGGTAGATTGTTTGCAGGTGGCCACCAGGTAGCCATCCGGGAGCGGAATAGTCGCTCATGTGCGGTTTACATCAATGCAGCATGGCTGCTGCAGAACCCAGATCGTCGGCGGGCTTGCCCGGTGCGACTGAGGCGTGATGAATCACGATACGCCACCCCTGAGGTGTTTTGAGGTAGACGTTGGTCGCTAGAATGTGCGCTTCTTGCCAGTCGGGATCGTCAGGGGTTTTAACTTCTTCAATGAGATTGTGAACTGAACACGTCATGTTGTGGCTGATGTGCAGTTGACGTGGTCGTATCAGTACAGGGCCGCGCTCAAAAATCATTTCCCATGATTCGCGTATCGCCGCATGCCCTTGCAGTCTGGGTGCACCCGGATGTACGCACACAATTTCTTCATCATCCGCCCAGAGGGCCATCAGACTTTCAAGATCGGCGCGCGCAATCGCATCGTAGAAGGCATTCTCTACATCTTCAGCGCTGGCCATCAATTTTGGAGGTGTAGGCATGTGTGTGCAGCCGACTGAAGCGCGGTCTGTTTAAGGCCAAACGACAATGTCAGTGGCCGTGATGAATGACAGCACCGGGTTTCAGACGGTACACCGTAGAGCAATAAGGGCAACGTGCTTCGCCGTGATCTGAAAAATCGAGCGATACCTTGGGATGAGATGACCAGGTAGGCATCGCTGGATTAGGACAGTGGGCGGGCAGTTGTGTGCCATCGAGTTCGACTGCTTGAATCTGATTTTGCTGAGTCATGGTGTGATTCAATTAAACGCGAGTGAGCCAGTGATTGTATTTAGTCGCTTTGCCACCAACGATATCGAAAAATAGGGATTGAATTTTTTCGGTGACGGGGCCGCGACTGCCTTCACCAATTGCGCGCCCATCGAGTTCGCGTATGGGTGTTACTTCAGCGGCTGTGCCAGTGAAGAAGGCCTCATCAGCGCAATACACTTCATCGCGAGTGATGCGTTTTTCAATCACTTCAATACCTAAATCGCGCGCGATGGTGACAACGGAATCACGGGTTATACCATCGAGGCAGCTAGCTAAATCCGGTGTGTAAATTTTTCCACTTTTAACGATGAAGATATTTTCACCAGCACCTTCCGATACATAGCCTTCAGTATCGAGCAATAAGGCTTCATCGTAGCCATCAGCAGTGACTTCTTGATTAGCGAGAATCGAGTTGATGTAGTAGCCGCTGGCTTTGGCGCGGACCATCGATATGTTGACGTGGTGACGCGTGAATGACGAAGTTTTAACGCGAATACCCTTAGCCAAACCTTCTTCACCAAGATAAGCACCCCACGGCCAGGCTGCAATCGCCACATGAATCGTATTGCCGCGTGCTGAGACGCCCATTTTTTCTGAGCCTATCCAGACCAGCGGACGTAAATAGCAGGATTCGAGCTTATTAGCGCGCACGACCTCGAGTTGCGCATTCATGATGGTGTCCATATCAAACGGCACTTTCATTTGAAAGATTTTTGCCGAGTTGTATAAGCGCTGGGTATGTTCCTTGAGACGGAAGATAGCCGTGCCTTGAGCGGTGTTATAAGCCCTGACACCTTCAAATACAGCCATGCCGTAGTGCAGACTGTGGGTGAGCATATGCAGAGTGGCGTCGCGCCAGTCGACCATGTGGCCGTCTTTCCAAATTTTTCCGTCGCGGTCAGCCATAGACATGTGAAGTTCTCCAATGGATAGTGCAAAGGCGTGATTTTAGCGGATTCGGTCGGTGGCTAGGCTAGCCTAGTTGATGCGGGAATAAAAAAATTCGTCCATTTTAGAAAAATAAGGCGACCTGATTTGCATTCATCGATAACATTCTGTCTCGGACAGATATACAGCCTCACTATAAAATTCGCCCTCTACACGCCTTTTTGCAACCAGAACAATA
The DNA here is from genome assembly GCA_044341985.1 of Burkholderiaceae bacterium. GTDB lineage: Bacteria > Pseudomonadota > Gammaproteobacteria > Burkholderiales > Burkholderiaceae_D > Pernthalerella. The sequence continues at coordinate 669 of JBIIQR010000220.1, read as the reverse complement.
AGATAAGCACCTTGCGGGCTAGTCGTCAGCCCAGCTCAACCAATTAATCAATGGATTCTCTACAAGCCGAGCAGGCCGCTCGTGAAAAGGCCGCTTTTTGGGACGGTGTTCGAATTAGTGCGCCGACCATGCCCGGACTATTCGCTTGGGGAGCCGTCACTGGCATGGTGTTGGTTCAGTCGGGGTTGAGTCTGTGGCAAGCTATTCTCATGACCTTGATGGTGTATGCCGGTTCAGCGCAACTCGCGGTTTTGCCGTTGATTATGGCGGGAGCGCCGGTCTGGCTGATTTTTCTCACGGCGCTCTTGGTGAATTTTCGGTTCATCATTTTTAGTGCGGTTGTGGGGCCCCATTTTTCACATTTGCACTGGACCCGCCGGCTTTGGTATGGCTACTTCAATGCGGATTTGGTGATGGCTTTTTTCCCGCAGCGTTTTCCTCAGCACACCTTAACTAAGCCGGTTGGCAAACTGGGTTACTTCACTGGGTTGGCGATGCCTACCTGGTGTTCGTGGCAGTTGGGTAGCTTGATCGGTATTTTGTTGGCCAGTCAGATTCCCAGGGATTGGGGCATTGGTTTTGCAGGCACACTAGTCTTGCTGGGTTTGACGATTCCGCTGATAGTTAATCGGGCCACGCTCGCGGGTGTGATTGTGGCGAGCGCCGTTG
>JBIIQR010000086.1:0-6165 GCA_044341985.1 Burkholderiaceae bacterium | reverse complement strand
TACGGGTTTTGAAGTATCCGTGCCTTTGTTTGTGGCGCAGGGCGATAAGATTGAAATTGATACACGTACCGGTGAGTACAAACGCCGAGTGTGATATGTAGATCTACCTAAAAAAACCGCAGCTCACGCTGCGGTTTTTTTATGCTTATTTTTTAAAGCCGATGATTGATGACTAGTGCGCAATCTAGTCATAGTAAGATCACACTAGCCAGCAGGCGAAGTCATCGATCGTTGAGTTAAGAAATTTTTTGAGTGAAATTTACACACAAATTTCATGCGCGTCTCGCCCGCTGAGCCGGGTTTTACTCTTTGAAATTTCAATTTTTCAACAGGATTTTCTGTCTCTTGATGTAGCGGTTTTCCTGCAGGCTCCATGGCGCGATAGTAGGCGTTGCCGGTGTAGGCAATTCTGCCTGAGCCACAGTCAAAATAATTCAGATACGTCGATGACTGATAGGGGGTGTTATCGGGGCCGAATTGTGGGACTGACCATGTCGTTCTGAGAAAGGCTCGCAGATATTCTTCCTCGCGCACGATGCTGGTCATATCAACATACCAGCTGATAGTTTTGTCTTTATCTTCAGTTTCGGAAATCAGTTTCCACTCGGCGCTTAAGGCGGGCTGAGACAGCACAACCATGAGCAGACTTGCTAGCATCGATTTCATGTACACCTCACGGGTCAGTCACTGCAGTAGATCGTACCGGAAATGAGGATTTGCTGCCCGCCGCTTCATGTACTTGCAGTGGGAGCTAGTTAAGGGTCTTGGAAACCCAAGCGAAGTGAGATAGCTTTTGCGCAAGCGTTTATTTTTTTTGCAATTACTCCGCTCCAGTTGGCATCGAAACTGCCGGCCGGACCAATGGCTGTAATGCCAAGTCGAATCGCTCCAGTGTGCTCAAACACGGGTGCACAGATGGCGTTGATTCCTGGGATGGGTTCTCCTTGAACTCGCGCCATTCCTCGTTTGCGTACGTCAGTTAATAAACTCTCAAGCGCATCGGCTTTTAAGCCTTGCGCGCCAAATGCAGCAGCCACGCCATTGCGTTTTTCTTGCAGAATCATTCGTTCGACTTGCCGTGGCGGCAGAAAGGCAGCGAATACGCGCCCCGTGGCAGTCGATTGAATCGACATCACCGTACCCGTGCGCATGTTGACGTGAATGGGGTAACTGGATTCTGCAATGTAGATGATGGTGGGCCCTTGATTGCCGAGTACCGACAAACCTATCGTCTGGTCGATGTCAGCGGCTAGTTGGGTAATCATTGGGATGGCAATTCGTACGGGATCTAACAGTTGAAGGCTGATTAACCCAAGTTGTAGAGCGAAAGGTCCGAGCTCGTAGCGACCGGTGAGCACATCCTGTTCTATCAGACCAAAGCTGCTGAAACTCACCAGGTAAGGGTGGGCCTTGGCTGATGGCATGCTGGCTTTTTTAGCTAGGTCGCCCAGACTCATGGGGCTGCCTTCGTCGACTAGCGTCGTCAGCAAGCGGCCGCCGATCTCGATGGACTGTATACCTCGACGACTTTTTTCAGCAGATTTTTTGGCTGGATCGGTCATACTAGTTTTATTTTATTAACACATTCAACGACCAGGAATAATTCGTCAATAACAAACGAATTGACCTAAAACGAATTCTATCTTACCCTTGGTTTTACTCGCTGCCTAGTGTGACGACGCGTTTTAACCATAATTGTGACGATGCGTTTGCACCAGGTACTGCCATTCAATCATCAGGCTCGTGACGCAGATTTTTATTCACTATCTGTTACGCGTTCTTGTTACGGAGATATTCATGAGTGCCAAGCCTTTTGCATCGCAAGCCGATTTGCAGGAAAAGAAAACCAGTTTTATTAAATTGTCGGACAACGCGTATGCCTATACCGCCGAAGGCGATCCGAACTCGGGCGTGATTATTGGCGATGATTCTGTCATGGTGATTGACACCACGGCGACCCCAATCATGGCGCAGTCGCTGATTGCACACATTCGTGAGATTACTGATTTACCCATCAAGTACGTAACGTTGACGCATTACCATGCGGTTCGCGTCTTAGGTGCGTCTGCCTATTTCAATGAAGGAGCGCAGCAGGTCATTGCATCGCGTGGCACGTATGAATTAATTGTTGAGCGTGGCGAACAAGATATGAAATCGGAAATCGATCGATTCCCTCGATTGTTTGCCGGCGTGGAGTCGGTGCCTGGTTTGACGTGGCCGACGTTGGTTTTTGAGCGTGAAATGACGCTGTTTATGGGCAAACTCGAAGTCAAAATTATGCATGTCGGTATGGGGCATACCAAAGGTGACACGATAGTTTGGATTCCATCGCAAAAGGTATTGTTCTCTGGCGATCTGGTTGAATATGAAGCGGCAGCCTATACCGGCGATGCGCAATTAGAAGAATGGCCAGCGACGCTGGAAGTCTTGCGATCCATGGGCGCACAAAAACTAGTGCCGGGACGTGGCCCTGCATTACTCAATCCAGAGCAGGTGAATGCCGGTCTGGATTACACACGTGATTTCGTCACCACATTGCTGTCGAGTGCAAAAGAGGCAGTCGCTGCGGGGCATGATCTTAAAGCGGCGATGGCGCATGTGCGTTCCTACATGGATGCAAAATTTGGTCACGTATTTATTTACGAGCATTGCCTTCCATTTGATGTGACGCGGGCTGTCGATGAAGCCAAGGGTATTAAGCATCCGCGAATCTGGACGGCCGAGCGCGATAAAGAGATGTGGCACGCGCTGCAACACTAAATCACCATTCGAGACTACGCATGCAGCCAGATTATCAACATCTGAAATTTCCCTACCAACGACCAGCAGATTTTGGGCACAAGCCGCCGATGCATGTGCCCGTGGTGGTAGTGGGTGCTGGACCAGTGGGATTAGCGGCTGCGATTGATTTAGCGCGTCGCGGAATACGTGTTGTGGTGCTGGATGATGATGATTGTTTGTCTGCTGGGTCGCGAGCCTTGTGTTACGCAAAACGTACTCTGGAAATTTTTGATCGCTTGGGTTGTGGTGATGCGGTCGTCGATAAAGGTGTGTCGTGGAATGTCGGTAAAGTCTTTTATCGTGATGAGCCGGTCTACAGTTTTAATCTACTACCTGAGCCAGGTCATCGTCGCCCCGCCTTTGTGAATCTTCAGCAATATTATTTAGAAGGCTATCTGTATGAAGCGGCGCAACGGGTAGAGTTGTTAGAAATACGCTGGAAAAATCGCGTTATCAACGTATCGCAGAATGCTGATCATGCAGAAATCACTATCGAGACTCCCGACGGAGAATATGCGTTGACCGCTGACTATGTGATTGCGGCTGATGGTGCGCGCAGTCCGGTACGATCGTATTTGGGATTGGAAAGTAAGGGGCGTGTATTTCGCGATCGGTTTTTGATTGCCGACGTTAAGATGAAAGCGCCTTTTCCAGCCGAACGATGGTTTTGGTTTGATCCACCATTTCATCCGAATCAATCCGTTCTACTTCATCGAGAAGCCGATGATGTGTGGCGAATTGATTTCCAGTTAGGTTGGGATGCCGATCCTGAGCAAGAAAAAAAGCCTGAAAACGTGATTCCTCGCGTGCGCGCTTTGCTAGGCGAGAACGTCGATTTTGATCTTGAGTGGGTGAGTGTGTATACCTTTGCCTGCATGCGCATGGAAAAATTTCGTCATGGGCGTGTTCTTTTTGCAGGCGATGCCGCACATGGCGTATCACCGTTTGGTGCCCGCGGCGCTAATAGTGGTGTTCAAGATGCCGACAATCTTTGCTGGAAGCTTGCGCTAGTATTGCGTGGTGCTGCCTCGGATAAATTACTCGATACCTATGGAGAAGAGCGAGAACTGGCTGCGGATGAAAATATTTTAAATTCTACGCGGTCGACGGATTTTATTACGCCTAAAAATCATGCCAGCCAAATTTTTCGTGATGCTGTGCTGTCACTAGCTAAAGAGCATCCGTTCGCGCGCCGTCTAGTGAATAGTGGGCGATTATCTTTGCCCTCAACTTATTACGCTTCATCGTTAAATACGACCGATTCCGAAATTTTCGATGGTGCTATGTGTCCGGGAGCCCCCGCTAGTGATTCGCCTATCCTGCATGCCAAAGGTGAGCGCGATTGGTTCGTTCAATTACTCGGTGATGAATTTACTGTCGTGGTTTTTGCGGATCACTATCAAGCTATGGATACGCCCGATGTTTCTGATGTGACTGTCTGGCAAGTGCTTACCCCAGAAGCAGGTAACCAAGCTACGTTTGATAAACATGAGCGAGTGATCATTGATTGCGAAGGTTTGCTAGCAAAGCGGTATGACGCTCGACCGGGAACAACGTATTTATTTAGGCCCGACCAGCACGTGGCGGCACGCTGGCGTGAGTTTAATAAAAAAACTATTCAAGCGGCGGTACATAAAGCAAGTTTGCAGGAAATGACACCATGAGCGCACTAATTACCGACATCAATTTGCCTGACCCTGATGGGTTCTATGAGGCGCTGATCAGCACGCATAGTGATCTTTTGCCTTCGCAAAGCGAAGCCCTCAATGCGCGCCTTGTTTTATTGATGGCAAATCATATAGGCGATCTGTCGGTTCTGCATGAGGCTATGACATTGGCTCGTTCTTCTATCGTGACTGACCCAATGACGGAGCGTGCATAAGCATGTCGACATCAACACATCAGTATCATTCGGGCTTTGGTAATGAATTTGCGACCGAGGCTCTGTCCGGAGTTTTGCCAGTAGGGCAGAACTCACCGCAACAAGTAGCGCGCGGTCTGTATGCCGAGCAGCTATCGGGAACAGCTTTTACAGCACCGCGTTCTGAAAATCGACGCTCATGGTTATACCGATTACGTCCGAGTGCGGTTCATGGAAAATTTATACAAAAAAATCATGCAACGCTGCGTGGCGGCACCTTTGATGAAATAGCGCCTTCACCGAATCAGTTACGTTGGAATCCATTTCCTTTACCTACCCAGACCTGTGATTTTATTGATGGCCTGGTGACCATTGCAGGTAACGGTAGTTCAGATTCGCAATCGGGTATCGCGATTCATCTCTATCTTGCGAATCGCTCGATGGATAATCGATATTTTTATAATGCCGACGGTGAATTACTTATCGTTCCGCAGTCAGGTGAATTGTGTGTGCGTACTGAGTTTGGTTTGATCGGTGTAAAGCCCGGTGAAATTGCTGTCATTCCACGAGGTGTGCGCTTTGCAGTGGATTTAAAAGCAGATACTGCGAGAGGGTATATCTGTGAAAATTACGGTTCTTTATTACGCCTACCTGATTTAGGGCCAATCGGTGCAAATGGTCTGGCGAACTCGCGCGATTTTTTAACGCCGGTCGCTGCGTTCGACGATAAAGAAGGTGAATTCGAACTAATCGCTAAATTCTCTGGAAAATTGTGGTCCGCACCTATCGGCCACTCACCGTTAGATGTGGTGGCATGGCATGGTAACTACGCACCTTACAAATATGATTTAGCGCACTTCAATGTAATGAATTCAGTCAGCTTTGATCATGCAGATCCTTCCATTTTTACGGTGCTGACCTCGCCTTCAGGTTTGCCTGGAACGGCGAATCTCGATTTTGTAATTTTCCCACCGCGTTGGATGGTGGCAGAAAACACCTTTAGGCCCCCATGGTTCCATCGCAATGTGATGAGTGAATACATGGGGCTGGTGTATGGACAATATGATGCCAAGGCTGAAGGTTTCTTGCCAGGTGGTGGCAGTCTCCACAACTGTATGTCGGCTCACGGACCGGATGTCGCTAGTTTTGAAAAAGCCAGTAACGCTGAACTTCATCCACAAAAAATCGAAGCAACGCTAGCTTTTATGTTTGAAACACGTTTACCGATTCGTCCCACTCAATTAGCTTTGGAATCGCCGCAGTTGCAAAAAAATTACATCGATTGTTGGCAAGATTTTAAAAAGTATTTTACTAACCAATAGTTATGCATCCAAACACACCTTCACTGAAATCCTTTATACCGGTTGATCCCTCATCTGATTTCCCTATTCAGAATCTACCGTTCGGTATTTTCAGCACGCGGCTGTCGCCTGATTTGCGAGTGGGAGTGGCAATTGGTGAGTGGGTGCTTGATCTGGCTGAGTTAGAAAAAATAGGTTTGCTATCGCCCGGTAGCCAGCCAG
>JBIIQR010000085.1:0-6189 GCA_044341985.1 Burkholderiaceae bacterium | reverse complement strand
GAGATGGTCGCAGCCATGGGACGTGTCGCCGGTGACGCACCCGTCAAACTCATTAAATGGGAAGAAGATGCAGCGATTATGAAACTGGTGCGAACCTGGCCGGGTGATTTCATGACCACGCGCGCAGAAAGTATGGGATTTATTAGCGACACCAACTACGACGATGTGGTGCGTACGTATATGGATGACGAATTAAGTAAACACTAATTCAGTACAAAGCTCGCGAGAGCCTGTGCTTTAGGCTTTCGCGCGCATACCCCATTTCCACAACCAGGTAGTGGGCAAGGGCAAGATCATAAATATATGTTCAACCACCGCCAGTGTCAGTAAGCCCGCTACTAAACACAAACTCGTCGCTGCAAAACCATCAGCTGGTTGTACCGATGCAGCCATCCACAACGGCACCAGCACCGTCACCGCTGCTGTTACTGAAATCGGCATTAGCCAATTCCATGAACGACGTGTGAAGTAGGTTTGTAAATACGCGAGATGCGCTGGCAGAAAATTTTCTGAGAGATTGCGTACACCCAAAAATAAATTCAATTTGGCGGATAAACGCATCGTCCACAATACCAAGTATGTCCACCACCCGGTTTGATTCGGTTTGTTCCAGCTCACTGCAAACACCAATATCGCTAACACCACCAAGGCAAACTCATGATGCAAGATCGTTTCGGTCGCTTGCCAAGCACGCTTCCACCCACGACTATCGGCTGGACACTCACTACGACGCGCGCCAGTCACATAACCCAGTAAAAAAGCAATCTCTTGCCAACCCCAAATCAACAAGGCGCACGTAAACGCACAATACGCTGAAGATACGGTCGTACTCGATGCTGAGATAGACAAACCCACCAACGCAAAACCCAACAGCAAAGTGGATTTCAACATCGTCCATTTGAATGTCCATTGAGGCAGTCGACCGAGGTACAAAATCACCCCCGTCGAAAACCACCAAACAAACAATGTAAACGCCGCAGGTAGTAAATACTGGCTCATTACAAACTTAAAGCCTCTATAGAGTTATGTGCACGACGATGGTAAGCAAAAATTTACCAAGCCGGCACCATGCGCGTAGTCTCAGGCAATGCATGAGACTTCACAGGTATGAAATACATGCGCACAAAAATTGCTGCGCCTGCCACGCTCCACAATGCCTTGCGTGCATATCCGAACACACCGCCGGCTGACATTCCCTCTTCCGCTTTTTGCGAGCAATGGAATAAGCGAGTCAAATTGGCAGCAAATGCTGGGTGGTCAAGATCGAGCTGAACGGGGAAAACTTGTTTGGTAATTTCATTCGTGATGCGGAACACATCGAAATCATATTCCGTCGGCTCCAGACCCATGGCTTGTTTTAATTCAGGGCGCGTATGGTCACGCACATACATGGTGGCGTACACGGCTAACAAGAAAAAGCGTATCCACAGCACATTGCCACCTTTCAGCAGGCCTGGATTGGCGCGCATAATCAATGCGAACGATTCACCATGACGGAACTCATCGTTACACCAACGCTGAAACCAGCGGAAGATAGGATGAAAACGCTTCTCAGGATGCTTTTCCAGTTGACGGAAAATACGGATGTAACGCGCATAGCCAATTTTCTCGGACAGATAAGTCGCGTAGAAAATATATTTAGGCTTGAAGAAGGTGTATTTCTTGGTACGCTTTAAATCACCCAGATCAATACCCAAACCATAATCTTTGAGCGATGAATTAATGAAGCCCGCATGACGTGATTCATCACGCGCCATATATTCCATCAATTGCTTAATATCCGGGTTAGTTACATTCCGCTTGATTTCGTTGTACAGCACGCAGCCTGAAAATTCTGATGTCAACGAACTGACCAGAAAATCTAAAAACTCTTGCCGCAACTCAGGCGACATTTTTGCAGCCAGATCGCGCGCCTCGTCGGCAAACGCAGCATCACGTTGAAAGTGATCATGATTATTATCACCTTCGTATTCAGCCATCATGGCATCCCACTCAGCGCGCACAGGCTCAATATTCAGCTTGTCCATCGCATCAAAGTCGGTGGTATAGAAACGCGGTGAAAAAATTGTATTGGTGACCGCTTTGCGGTTGGCATCCGCTACTGAATTAATTTCATCGACTGTGTTTTTCATGATCGCTCCCTCGACTTCAATCGTCTCTTACTGACTCTTATGGGCTCTATTAGACTATTTCAGTTCTTAAACCTGAGTGAAAATTTCACTCAGGTTTTATACGGTTACCAGCTGCATTGCCTGCGATGTGTAAAACCCGCTAGAAATTTTTTCTGTATGCCCTGGCTGCCAACCCACTAGCTTGGGAGCAATGGCAATAGCATCGCGCAATGACGCCTCAGAAACAGGCTCAATAAACGGTGCACGATCTCCCCGGGGGAAAATTCGGCCCACACGTATCATGGTCGCGAGAATCGGATTGCTCGGGGCGAACGTAAACAAGATCGATTGCTTAGTTCGCTGCGCCAATCCCCCTAAGCCTTCAACCATGTCATGTTTTTCGTAATGAATCATCGAGTCCATCGCCACCACATGATCAAAGCGACCATAACTGGTCGATAGCATATCGCCTGCGACGAACTCCAATTTACCTTTACCAAGATCTTTCGGCATACGTTCACGCGCCAGCTGCACCAAGGTAGGCGATAAATCAATGGCAACGACTTCAGCACCGCGCTTGACCAACTCGACTGCCAATGCCCCGGTACCACAACCCGCATCTAAAATGCGACGACCATGCAAATCATCCGGTAACCAACTCAGCAAGGTTTCACGCATACGATCGCGGCCAGCACGCACCGTTTTGCGTATACCCGAAACTGGCGCATCAGACGTTAACTTGGCCCATTGATCCGCTGCAGTGCGATCAAAATATTCTTCTAGCCTGTCACGCTTTTCCTGGTACGTGGAGTTGTCCATCATGCCCCCTTTCTGGGGTTCTTAATCGGTTAGTCGTAAATATCTAAAGTAAGACGGATCAATCAAATCCGAGCAAATCAAAAATATCGCGGTCTTTCATAGGCTGACAGATCAATGGATCAGTACCTGCCCAAAGACGCGCTGCCAATTGCATGTATTCGTTTTGCACCATGCGCACATCAGGTGAATCATCCATCTCAAACAAGGTCGCTTTTTTCAAGCGGCTTTGACGAATAATGTCGAGCGATGGAATGCGCGCCATAGTTTGCAATCCAATTTGCGCATTGAATTTATCGATTTGATCGGTTGCATCAGAACGATTCGCAATCACACCACCCAAACGTACGTTGTAATTTTTTGCTTTAGCACCGATGGCTTGCACAATACGATTCATCGCGAAGATGGAATCAAAGTCATTAGCGGTCACAATCAATGCACGATCGGCATGCTGCAAAGGTGCCGCAAAACCACCACAGACCACATCACCGAGCACATCAAAAATCACCACGTCGGTGTCGTCGAGAAGATGATGTTCTTTCAGTAGCTTGACTGTTTGCCCAACCACATAACCACCACAACCAGTTCCTGCGGGTGGGCCGCCGGCTTCTACACACATCACGCCGTTGTAGCCTTCGAACACAAAGTCTTCGACGCGTAGCTCTTCGCTGTGAAAGTCGACCGACTCCAATACATCAATCACGGTCGGCATTAATTTTTTAGTCAGCGTAAATGTGGAGTCGTGCTTAGGATCACAACCAATCTGCAACACGCGCTTACCTAGTTTAGTAAACGCTACAGACAAATTAGATGAGGTTGTGCTTTTTCCGATCCCACCTTTGCCATAGATAGCAAATACTTTCGCATTGCCTATCTTCATGCTGGGGTCGAGCTGCACTTGCACACTACCTTCACCATCAGCACGACGATCGCGCTTGATTTCACTTACGGGTACGGTTGCTATATTCATTGCTTGACTCCTCGGTGGGACTTTCCTGTCGGTAGGACAGTTCTTTTTTATTCGCTACTTTTATTCAGCTCACTGCTTTTTGCATCAACGTCCGTAGTGCGCTTTCGCGTCATACAAGGTTTCTATCGTGATGTGCATCACACCAGCATCTTTCGCATAGCGCTCGGTATTGCGTCGCGCTTTACCGCGCACAAAAAATGGAATTTTTTGTAACTCTTTTTGCGCATCCGCAGTCCAACTCAGCTCTTCATCCGCTGCGCTCGCTGAAGCTGCTGCCGCCTCGGGAACAATAATCGGCTCAACCACCTCAGCTGTTGCTCGTGGCGCACCTGCTTTACCTAAATGCGACGGCGCCGCGCCTTCATGGAATTCAAAGTCATCTTTGAACATAGCCAACAAATGTTCTTCCAAGCCCATCATCAAAGGATGAACCCAAGTATCAAACAACACATTCGCGCCTTCAAAACCCATTTGCGGTGAATAACGCGCCGGGAAATCCTGCACATGCACAGGCGCAGAAATTACAGCGCATGGCAATCCAAGGCGCTTGGCGATGTGACGTTCCATTTGCGTACCGAGCACTAACTCGGGTGAGAGTTCAGCGCATTTTTCTTCGACCTCGAGATAGTCATCCGTGATCAGCGCTTCAATGCCATATTTTTTTGCAGCTTCGCGTACCTCGCGTGCGAACTCGCGACTGTAAGTACCCAAGCCAACCACTTCAAAACCAAACTCTTCAGACGCGACGCGTGCAGCGGCAATTGCATGCGTTGCATCACCAAAAATGAATACGCGCTTGCCTGTCAGGTATGTTGAATCGACCGACCTGGCATACCAAGGCGCGCGTGATGCAGCATCTTCCAGAGCTGAATTAAGTTCTATTCCTGCGAGCTCTGCTACCTCAGCCATGAATTCACGAGTGGCTTGCGCACCAATCGGAATGGTTTTAGTGAATGGCATCTTGAAATTTTTATGCAGCCAGGTAGCCGCTTGCATTCCCACTTCGGGGTACAGCACCACATTAAAATCAGCCTCTGCTAAGCGCGCTAGATCGGCAGGCGTTGCACCTAATGGCGCCACCACATTGACGTGTATGCCCATCCGCTCGAGCAGGCCGGTGATTTCACGTAAATCATCACGATGCCGAAAACCCAGCGCACTCGGTCCTAAAATATTGCAAGACGGTTTTGTACGTACGTGATCTTCATTGCGCGGTTTAGCGAGCGCTCGCACCAACTGATAAAACGTTTCAGCAGCACCCCAGTTTTCTTTTTTCTGATAGGAGGGCAGCTCCAGCGGCACGACTGGTATCGGTAAATTCAATGCTTTAGCCAAACCGCCCGGATCATCTTGAATTAATTCAGCGGTACACGATGCGCCGACCATCATCGCGTGCGGAGCAAAACGCTCATACGCATCGCGAGCCGCATTTTTAAAAAGTTCTGCGGTATCCGATCCCAAATCACGCGCCTGAAAGGTGGTGTACGTCACTGGTGGGCGTTTCGGTAAACGCTCTATCATCGTAAATAGCAAATCAGCGTAGGTATCACCCTGTGGCGCGTGCAATACGTAGTGCACATTTTCCATTGCCGTAGCGACTCGCATGGCGCCGATATGCGGCGGCCCTTCATAGGTCCAGAGGGTTAATTGCATGCGGCCTCCGACGCGAGATCTTTCGCAGGTAACGATGTGTTCTTATCCAAACCTAATTTCGCTTTACGTACAAAGGTGCGCGCAAATAGTTCAGCTAAATCGGCACTTTGCTCGTAACCATGCACCGGCGAGAACACCAATTCAATCGCCCACTTGGTATTGATGCCTTCGGCTTCTAGCGGATTCGCCAACCCCAAACCACAGACCACAATGTCGGGCTGAATAGTGCGGCAACGATCGAGCTGCTTTTCTACATCCTGGCCTTCAGAAAGCGATGTACCGGCAGGTAGCATCGCTAATTCATATTTCATATGCTCACGGTGCAGGTAAGGTGTGCCGACTTCCGTTAAGTTCATACCTAACTCACGCGCCAAGAATCGTGCGAGCGGAATTTCTAGCTGCGAATCGGGGAAAAAGAAAATGCTTTTACCCTGCAGTTTTTCGCGATGTCTTTCAAGTGCGCGCGTCGCGCGCTCACGCGATGGCTGTGTGACTTTGTCGAACACCTCAGCGCTCACACCAAATAAATTGGCGGCAGCTCGCAACCATTCGGTCGTGCCTTCGACACCAAAGGGGAAAGGTGCAGGTACATAGCGTGCGCCGTGCAGTTCAAGTGCACGTGCGGTATCGGTTAAAAAT
>JBIIQR010000084.1:0-6217 GCA_044341985.1 Burkholderiaceae bacterium | reverse complement strand
AAGTGAAAGATCCCTTGCGCGTCGCGTTTTGGTACGAACGCGCATTTGATGGAGGCATAGCGAAGGCCGGATTGGTGCTCGCCTTATTGGTTTTTTCTTGCTGGGGTCGGGCTGAACAAACATTAAAACAGAAGGCATTGCGTGCATTGCAAGCCGCAGCCGAGGCAGGATTGGCCGATGCTCAGTGGTTGCTTGCGCAACAGTTAGGCATTCGTGAAACTGCACGTCAGCCTAAGACGAACGATGCAACAATGTCTGAAGGCAATCAACTAAATGCCGCCGTTGAGTGGGCTACTCGTGCGGCCAAAGGTGGAGTCATCGACGCGCAATACGTGCTCGCTGAAAGCGCATGGGAAGCTGGCGATTACTTAAAATTTTTACTCTGGGCATTGCCACTGGCACAGGACATCGAGCGACGTGCCAGTGAACATTCAATTCGTCGTCAGCCATGTAATAAGTTAGAAACGGAATTGCTTAGTCGTTGTGCACAAGCACTTCTTAAGACATCGGATCCAAATGGTCGCTTGATTGAGCACTACTTGAGAGTTGCGGCCGAAGGTGGACAAAGCAGCGCTCAACTTGCTTATGGTTTGTGGATCGCACGTATGGATGAAAATGGTTCCAGATTAAGTAATGTCACAGGCGTTGCGCACTACAAAAAAGCTATTCGTTGGTTGTCTATAGCGGCAGAACAAAGTGAGGAAAAAGCATCCTTTGCATTGTCACGTATTTTTTTAAAGCCGGAATTCTCACGTCGTAGCGTAGCCGAAGCGCGTAGGTATTTAGAAATGGCTGCAACGGGCGGTCACATGCGTTCACAGCTAGAAATGGGATTGATCGCATGGCGTCAGCGTCGAGTAGATCCGCGTGCCGATATTCGTGCTGTTTATTGGTTGCTAAAAGCAGCAGCGCAAAATGATCAAGAGGCACAGAAACTATTAAATAAAATTGTTCCGCCAATTCGAAAAGCTGATTAGGCGAACGTCGCAAAGCGAGCATTCACACGAGAGATGATGAGTCAGTATCCCTTCCTCTCAGCGAGGGTGGAACTTGGATATTGGTTTGGTTTGACTCGTGCAGAGGCCTTGCTTATAGACGTACAAGAAGCCGATCATGGGCACTGCCTTGAAATTGATATTCGAGAGCAGCATCCACGTAGTCGTCGCCGACTAATACTCATCTTAACGAGTGAGCAAAGACAGGCCGTTGATTATGCTGCGCGGGTGTTTGATACAGCTGATGGGACACCAATTGGATCAGAAGGAAACTATCGTCAACGGATATACCGATTCCGAAGTTTGATGAGTTCGCGCCGTGAGCACAATCGAAATCGTGCATAGAATTATCTACAAAGGAAAGCATCAAAAACCAGCACTAAAACTTAGATATCGATACTGCCTTCAAAAACACTGACCGCTGGACCCGTAAGCATCACAGCATGTTCGCCACCCTGCCATTCAATGCTTAATTCCCCGCCGAGCGTTGAAACGCTGACAGGCGAATCAAGTTGACCGAGTTGGATACCTGCGACCACTGCAGCGCATGCGCCAGTACCACAGGCGAGAGTCTCGCCAGCGCCTCTCTCAAATACGCGAAGTTTTACGTGTTGCCTATCAATGATTTGCATGAACCCAGCATTGACACGTTTTGGAAAACGCGAATGATTTTCAATCGCTGGGCCATCGGTAGCCACGGGTGCTAGATTGACATCGGACACGATCTGCACGGCATGTGGATTGCCCATAGAGAGCACAATCGTCGAAATGCGTTTTCCATTCACGTCTAAGGGCCAGACCAACGCAGAGTGTTTTTTGTCAGCGACTAATCCCGTCGAATCAAAAGGTACGAGTTTTGTATCAAATATAGGTGGGCCCATATCGACGGTGATACGGCCGTCATCTTCCAAGCGTGGAGAGATAACGCCAGACATGGTTTCAACACGAATTTCACGTCGGTCAGTCAAGCCTTTATCGACAACAAATTTAACAAATGCGCGCGCACCGTTACCACACTGCTCAACTTCGCCACCATCAGAATTAAAAATCCGATAGCGAAAATCTACATCTGGAGTAGTTGATTTTTCCACGACCAACATCTGATCAGCGCCAATCCCAAAACGTCGATCTGCAATGAGATGCCATTGATCAGGGGTGAGATTGACTGTCTGATTGATCGCATCAATCACGATAAAGTCGTTTCCTGCACCATGCATTTTTGTGAATTTGAGTTTCATCGTCGTTCTTTAAAAATTGTATTCAGTATGAGCGCTTATGTATTTGCAGGCGAGTCGAACCGATGTGAATGGTAATTACAACAAATATTGAATAATTAAACCAATTCGTACTTTGGACTAGTCATCAACGAATACCAACAGCAGATAAGTAAGATTTTCTCATGACGGGCGGAACTTAGGCCAAATAGTAGTTACGAAAACGGCCTGAGTAAAAATTGCCAGATGCGTAAGTTCCTGTGCTTGTATTTAAAAGTGCCAGAAATTTTTGGTCACCTTGCTGTCCTGCTCTAAGCACCCAACACACTAATTTTATTGAAAGGCTCGCTATGAGCACCCCGCCATTAAGTAGAAGTAATTCAAATAGTCATCTGGAGTCAAGTGATTACCTATCGGGACAAAATTTTTCACATCCAAATGAAAAACGAGGAGTTGAAGATTCAACACTCATTCAAAGCAATCAAACAAAAAATGGAGTTGGTACAACATGGCAAGTTGAGCAAGCGGAGGCGAATTTACAAGAGCGGCCCAACTTGCGTAGGAAAAGATCACAGCCCAGACTCTTTATTGGTGAGGATAGTCTGCCCAATAGTACGTTGCATACGGCACCTGTAGCGCGTGATGTGAGTGTTACTCCTAACAAGATAAGCACTTCGTCGGCGCTCACGCCGACCCCATTATCGGATATTCCATCTGCGCCAAATTCATCCAGTAGCGGTTCAAGTGCCATCGTTGCATCTCCCAAAGCGGGTGACAAAGGCGGGGTGCACGCATCCGAGCTTCCGAAAGCTCTAAGCGCGATTATTGATATCGGACTTCAGAAACACATCCTCAAGCCAGAAAAACTGGCAACCCTACTAGTTACCGTAAACAGTCAGTGTGGCAAAAAAGGAGGATCTGAAAGTGTAAAAACTTTAATGAGGGAGTCGTTATTCATCATTGATTATCAGTCAGCGTCGGGAGCGCTCTATAAAAAGCTCAACATCATGGAAATATTTTGCGAGCCATTTATCAGCCACCATTTTGACCATAAAAAATTAGATGAGCTGTTGCAAAAAGTAATGCATGAATATGCAAAGGTGGGAGTAAAGGTTACCAAACTCAGTGAAGGTTTGCGTCCAGTGGAACAGATTAATCATCCAGAGATCGTGACGTTGATGACGCCAGTAATTAAGTTGGTCGGAGATTATTTTTTTGGCTCAGATATGAAGTTGGCGTCATCAAAATTTCCAGACGCCATAAAAAAATTACTGCTCGAAATTGATCGTCAAGTGATTGTGCAGTTTGAAAAAACTGGTGGTGATGAGATGCGAGATCTACTGAAGCTAAGAATGAGTGCGATGGTAGGATTTATATCCACGTTTTCGTTTATGACTATTTGGGCTCCTAAACTTGCAGCTGATACAAAAAAAGGCGCCGGCTTTTACGCAAAGTTAAGCAGCTATATAAATTCATACCTCGTTAACAAAATAGCCCCTTTTGTGATTGATATTTTACTTAATCAGATGCATCAATCAGAAAAAGCAAAAAACTACGTTGGCGATTACGCAAAAAAACTCAAATTAACGGCTCAGTCAGCTAATAAACTTCAATTGGCAGGAGTTGAAAAGGGCGGCATGTTGAGCTCGATTAAAGGTTTGTTTTCGCCGAGATCGAGTTCAATTTCTCATTCCAGTGTCGCGTCCAAAGAAGCGCTGGATGAAGAAAATGGTTTTAATGAAGAGGAAGCGCGAAAGCTTGAGATGCAAAGAAATAGAATTAAGAAGCTTACGAAATTTGCAGAAACGGCTGGGTTTGACAAAATTTCATTGGAATTTTTTGTCTTGATAAGAAATAAAATTATTGATCTGAAAGCCAAAGACTATAACGCGTTTACAAAAAATCCAGTTGAGTACTGCCTTCAACAACTGGAAGTTTTTAAGATGCAAAAAGATGAAAAAAATACTGACACAGAATTGTTTAAGAAAATTAAGCAATCTATTGATTCGTATTATGAAAAGTTAGTTATAAAAAAGGAGCAAAAAAGATTGTGGCTCAATTCATCCGTAATGACCTTAGAAGATAGCTCCGTCATAAAATCGAATGAAGATGAGAGGGTCGTTGAGAAAGGCGTCGCTACGGAATCGTCTTCATTAGCGGATGATAAAAAAGCCAATGCAGACGCTCAGGCTGACTCAATCCAAGTTTCAGAAAAAACAGAATCCGACAGTAGCACGTCGGTTGAGACTGAAAAAAGTGATGACTAGTGGTGGTGTACTTTAATTGTAAAGGCTCGGTATGCCTTCGGGCCGTGTTTTAAAGCGTTTGTGTGACCAGAAATATTCGGCAGGTGCTTCTTGAATGCGCTCTTCAATGAAAGCATTCATGAAGCGTGTCGCCTGCTCAATATCGTCTCCCGGGTAGTTTTCCCATGGCGGGAAAAAACGCACTTCCCAGCCGCGATAATGCGGCTGGAATCGTGTGATGACAGGGATGACCTGTCCTTCAGTGGCCGCTGCAAGTCGTGCCGGAGCTGTCAAGGTGGCTGCAGGAATTCCAAAAAATGGTACGAATACCGATTCCTTACGTCCGAAATCCATATCCGGAAGCATGAGGAAAGGTCGTCCACTGCGCATCGCGCGAATGATGGGCTTAATCCCCGCATCTCGAGCTAATAAGTTTCGTTCATCCGTGGTGAATCGTAAGCGTCCTTTGCGCAGTGCTTCATCGAAAAGTTCACTATGCTGACGAACGTAGATAGAGCATGCGGGTCCCGCCATGGTGATGGCTGTGCCAGCGACTTCTAGACAAACAAAGTGAGGGCAAAGATAAATGGTAGGGCGTTCTTGTGCCAATTGAGTGGGAATAGCCGGCGTAACTTTGATTAATCGACGCAGCCGTTCGGGTGAGGCCCACCAAAGTATTCCGCGTTCTAAGATGCTGCGAGCGTAACCTTGGAAATGAGCGCGAGCGATAGCGATGCGCTGTTTCTCTGTCATCTTGGGAAAACAGAGTCGCAAATTGGTGAGCGTGATATGACGTCGCTCGGGGATCGCGATAAATAAAATACTGCCAATGAATTTACCAATCCGCCCCAAGATAGGCAGCGGTAGCCAATGCAGCACCCACATAATCGCTAGTAGTAATCTCATGATGCTTGGTCCGAAGTGAGAGCGATTGCAGGTGGTTGACCTTTAAAGCGGTTGTAACTCCAAAAATATTGTGAAGGGCAGCGTGCTATTAAATTTTCCATGGCGGTGTTTATGATTCCTGCTTGCTCTTCAGGATTGCCTATCAACTGCCGATCAAATGGTACGAAGTGAACAGCATAGCCTTGGCCAAAGGGCAGCCGCTCTGCATACGACAAGATGATGGTCGCACCACTCATTTGCGCTAACTTGGCAGGAAGAGTCATGGTGTAAGCGAGTTTTCCGAAAAATTTTGTCCACACACCCTCGCCAGAGCCCGGTACTTGATCCGGCAGTAATCCGACTGCGCCGCCCTTGCGTAGCGTTTTTAATAGTGTGCGAACGCCAGATAAATTCGCTGGAGCTAGCGCTAGGCCATCACGCTCACGTGCTTTTTCTAACAAAGGTTCAAGTATGGCCATGCGTGGCGGTCGGTACAGCGCGGTCAGTGGCGCACGACTGGCAATAACTTGCGCAATGATTTCGAAGCAGCCTAAATGTGGTGTCAAAAAGATTACGCCTTTACCGCTGTCTAGGGCTGATTGAGCTATTTGCCATTCGTGTACCTTAGCCGAGCGCAAAACGCGCGATGAATTCCCACACCATATAAACGGAAGCTCTAACAGGTTTTTACCGGACTCAGCGATCGCTTGATGGAGCACCGGCAGATAGCCAGCTTGGTTTAAATTCAATTGCATACGCTTGCGGTAGGCGTGCGAAGAGGCGTAGGTGAGCCAGCCCGCAGCTGCACCGAATGCATGCATTAGCGGCAGCGGAAGCCAAGCCAAAATCTGGAATACGCGCAGCAGCATGCGGGGAA
>JBIIQR010000083.1:0-6220 GCA_044341985.1 Burkholderiaceae bacterium | reverse complement strand
CTGCTCCATCAATGAACCCGAATACTGATCGTGGAAGTTTTTTTCGCGCGATGTTGCGCAAATCGCTTATGGTAATAGCTTGGTTGTAGTTCATTCCCCTGTCCTCTTATAAGAATTATTGGTCTAAATACGGGTCGTAAATTAATCACTACAACCGATATGATACCGGACATGGATGTGTTTACTGAACTAGGATTTAGCTTGGCTGGCGCAGAGTCTTGCGAGCGCTCCACCCCCTTAAACCGGCTTATCTAGCGTGTAAAAATAGACGGGAAAAGGCGATGAACAGAGCATCGAGTTTAGTGAAACCCGAACAGTAACCGGATTAGACCGGATTGGTGACTTTCACAGCGAGCCATGACAGACACATTGCTGCCAACCTAGTCTGCGAGGGACGTTGATAGGCAAGATACGTGATTTAAACAAGTGCTACAGCTCAATCAGCCCATGCCGGACTGCGATAAGCGCCAACTCTGCCTGATTAGCTACACCGAGTTTTTGTTTGATGTTGTACAAATGAGTGCCCACGGTACGGGGGGAAATATTCAGCATTTCAGCAATTTGATTGACGGAAGATCCTTTGGCAAGTTGAATGAAAACGCCAAATTCTCTTTCGGATAAAACTTCGATTGGACTTTTCTCACCGTTGAATTCTTCTAGCGCCATGCGTTGCGAGAGTTGGCTATCAATGTACATGCGCCCTTCGGCAACCTGACGAATGGCATGCATGAGTTCATCAGGTGCACTGCGCTTTGAAAGATAACCAAGCGCACCGGCTTTCAACATATAACGCACATAGCTAGGGTCTTCGTGAGAAGACAAACCCAAAACCCGCGCCATCTTGTCGCGCGCCACGATGCGTCGCGTCGCTTCGACACCCATCGTACCGCCAAGGGATATATCCATCACAATGACATCAGGTTTAGCCGTTGGAATAAGCTGATACGCCACCTCAGCCGACTCGGCCTCGGCAACCACACGTATATCTTCTGTGGCATCTAGTAGCATGCGGAATCCAAAGCGAACAACGGCATGATCATCTACCAACATCACATTGATCGGAGTTTTCATTCTTTGCCACTCTCTTGACTACTGTGCTTCAACGGAAAAGTTACCTGCACTTCTAATCCACCTTCTTTTGACGGTTTGAACTCAATCGTTCCTCCACGAGATTCTGTTCGCTCTTGCATGCCACGCACACCGTAATGACCATCGCGCTTAAGTGTTTGTGCACCTATGCCATTGTCAGCAATCGACAAATGAAGCTGTCCTTGTCTTACTTCAATCATTACGTGTGCACGATTAGCTTGGGCATGTCGAATGATATTCGTCACGGCTTCCTGCACTATACGGTACGCGGACAATTCAAGCTCGTCATCCATAGCAGACAACTCGCCATTGAACGCCAAATCAAAACGTAGATTGGGATTATTTTGCTGACTCTGTGTCAACAAATCTCGCACGGCATCAACTAAACCCATACCTTCAAGCTTGATCGGACGCAAGCGGGGAATCATTCTGTGCATGGCATCAGATGTCATACCAGCAGTATCAAATAACATTTTTGCGTGCTGTTCTATCGGACTATCCGCTACAGTCGGATGCTGCATCAACGATTTAGAAATACTGCGTATTGCGGTTAGCGATTGACCCAGCTCATCATGCAGCTCACGCGCTAAGGCGGCGCGCTCTTCTTCTATACGCGCATGAAGTAATTTTGTGAAATCTCGTTGCGCGTCTAGCCTGGCCTGTGCTTCAGCACTAGCTTGTCTCACTTGGATGTTTTCTTCCACGGCATGAGCCATGCGATTGAAAGCTCGACCCATTTCACCCGCTTCTTTACCAGCGAGTGGTGGCAAACGAACTTTGTGATCTCCCTGACCTAACTCGCGCAAACCATGCTGCACTTTTTCTAAAGGTTCAAGCCAGCGTCCTACTAACCACAGAATCAACAAGTCGGCCAACAAAAATAAGATAAGCTCAGCAAACAATATATCGAGCAAATTATCCCAACCATCGAGCACTGCGCGCGTTGGATTGGTTTGAATAACCAGCCGCGCGTTGGACATCTGAATCACTCGTTCATTGTCAGGTGGAGCGACAAGTGCGGTGTACCACTCAGGTGCATTACGGCCCGCTTTATAAAGTGATGGCGGTGATTGATACAACAAGTAATCGCCTTGATCGTATAGCCGAATATCATTGGCACGAACACGACCGGTATCATTCAAAAAATTTACCAAGCCTGGCAAGTCATTATGAGCGTAAAAACTACTGATCCGCGTTAACAACTGCGAAGCAATTCGTCCGGAGGCTTCCATTTCTTCGCGCACGCTATTTCTCGTACCTACGACCTGCACCACAATTAGAATGGCAAACAAAAGAAACGTCAGCACCGAGAACACAAGATTGATCTTCATGCGCAAGCTCATGGCACGAATGCCAGACGCGGAAAACTCTGCCTCGGAAGGATAGGCTTCGGGAGTGGAATGAAGAGTCATTTTTTGATGCTGCGCAACATAAATCCAGTGGGTACCTTAAATCACTACCAGGCATTGAGTGGATTGCATCATAGCAGCAGGCTTTTACGAACCGTGGCCAATGCTTTATCAGTCAGGTGGTTTCTTGCGGGTTCATGAAAATCATTAGATGCAATTCAGCGATTCACAGATGCTATGCAAGTGAGTCACAGGCATTATTCACTTCGCTAGACCAACCCTTGGCTTAGCAAATTAATAATCAACATCAATTAGGAGATGGCTATGAACTGGACTACACCAGCAGCAACCGATCTGCGTTTTGGTTTCGAAATCACAATGTACATCGCCAACCGTTAATTCGGATGGTTAGCAGCCTTACCGCAAGGTTGGCTGCTTCAAGGGTTTTTAGAAAAAGACGACCAAGAGGTCGTCTTTTTTTATGCTCGAAATTATTTTATTGATAATTCAATTCTGTCTACTTAGAGGTAGACGTCTTCAAGCGCCGCCTATAATTCGAGACATCATCCCTAGCGAATAATTCCATGAGCGCGAACCACGCTGAGCAGATTGCAGAGACTTTCGAGCTATCCCATTTACCCCCCGGATTTCACGACGACCCCTACCCCATCTATCGTGCATTGCTCGAGCTTGCGCCGGTAAAGCGCATGAGTGACGGTAGCTACTTTTTAACTCGCTACGACGATTTAGTCAGTATCTATAAAAATCCTAAGAGCTTCAGCTCGGATAAAAAACTGGAATTCAAACCTAAGTATGGTGACTCGCCTCTGTATGAGCATCACACTACAAGTTTGGTGTTTTCTGATCCACCATTGCACACGCGTGTTCGAAAATTAATTTCAGGCGCGCTCACTCCCCGCGCCATCGCAGGCATGGAAGAAGGATTAATACGCTTGGTTGATAGCCTGCTAGACCGTATGGAAGAAAAACACTCTACCGATCTGATCGACGATTTCGCATCAGCGATACCGATTGAAGTCATTGGCAATTTGCTTGATGTGCCCGTTGATGAACGAGGCCCCTTACGCGAATGGTCGTTAGCCATCTTAGGCGCGCTCGAACCTGTATTGAGTGACGATGTAGCTGAACGAGGCAATCGCGCTGTGTCTGAATTTATCGAGTACCTCAATGACTTGATCGCGCGACGACGCGCAAAACTAGGTAATCCTGATATCGATGTGCTAACTCGACTAATTCTTGGTGAGGCCGATGGAGAAAAACTCAGTGCCAAAGAGCTCATTCACAACTGTATTTTTTTACTCAATGCGGGTCATGAAACTACCACCAACCTCATAGGTAATGGTTTAGTTTGTCTAGCTCAATACACTAGCCAACGCGATCGCTTACTCCAGCAACCCGATCTAATTAAATCAGCTGTTGAAGAAATGCTCCGTTTCGAAAGTTCTAACCAACTCGGCAATCGCATCACCACCGAGACAGTCGAGGTCGGCGGTATCACCATGCCACCACAGACGCGAGTCACGCTGTGCATCGGTGCGGCAAATCGTGATCCCGCTCAATTCAACGACCCTGAGGTTTTCGATATAGCGCGCACACCGAATCGGCACTTAGCCTTTGCGAGTGGCACCCACGCTTGCGCAGGCATGAGCCTAGCAAGGCTGGAAGGACAAATCGCGATTGGACGCTTCGTTACGCGCTTTCCCAACTACACTTTAGCGGGCCTACCCTTACGTGGCGGTCGCGTACGCTTTCGCGGGTATCTACAGATACCCGCTTTGGTCAACGCGGCCTGAAGCCATACTGTAGCTTGCTAGCGAAGGACTTCACACCCTGCAATGCATAACGCGTTATTCGTAGGTGCGTTGTCAGGCCGCTCGGTCTTTGTCGTCGCTATTTAGCTCGTCAACAGAAGGAAGGTAGTCCAACTCTAGCTCGGCCTTATCGACCAATTCTTGCGGTAATTCCTTCTGCACGGCTACACCCAACCGTTCAAAATCTTTGGCGCGCTTAATCAGGTTTCCACGGCCGCTGTAGAGCTGCGAATAGGCTGTCGTAAAACTCGCTTTTGCTGAATCGAGCTTGCGCCCTAAATCTTCCATAGAACTAATAAATCCCAGAAATTTTTGATACAGCTGCGAGGCACTGTCAGCTAGCTCAGCGCTATGCGCATTCTGGTGTTCGAAGCGCCACAACTGACGCACGATGTTTAAACTTGTCAGCAAGGTGGTCGGGGTTGCGACTAATACATTTCGCTCCAATGCTTTTTGAAATAGCTGCTCATCGGCGCGCATGGCTTCAACAAACGCTGATTCGATAGGTATAAACATAAACACCATGTCGGGTGAGTTCAGCTCACCTAAATCAAAGTAACGACGATCAGCTAGCTCGGTAATTCGATCTGATACCGCTTGCACGTGTTCACGAAGGGCTGCTTTACGATCGAGTTCATCATCGGCATTCACATAGCGGGTATACGCATTCAAGGATACCTTAGCGTCAATGATCAAATGCTTTTGTTGTGGAAGATAAACGATCACGTCTGGCCGCTGCCTGCCCGACTCGGTTGTGAAGCTGACTTCGCGTCGATAGTCGCGATCGGCTTGAAGACCAGAACGAGCGAGTACATTTTCAAGGACTAACTCACCCCAATTACCTTGCATCTTCGATTGCCCTTTTAAGGCGGTGGCAAGGCTATGAGCTTCTTCTGTCATCTGACGATTGAGTTCTTTTAACTGGGTCAGTTCAGTTTTGAGTGAGGCCTGCTGCTGCGCATCTTGATGATGCATTTCTTCGACACGCGTTTTAAATTCTGTCAGTCGTTCGCGAAACGGGGTCAGTATCTGACCCAGACCTTCGAGATTTTGTTCGGTAAAGCGTTTTGACTTATCTTCGAAAATACTGTTGGCGAGATTTTTAAATTCATCCGTGAGTGCTTTACGGCTGGTGTCACTCATTTCTCGCAGCAGCGATATTTTTTCTTCCGCCTGACGACGTTCCTCTTCGAGTCGAGTCGTTGCTGTTGCAAGCTCGCGCCCCAAACTGGCTAGCTGCTCATGTAACTGTTGATGAGTTCGTTGTGCCTGAACCAGCTCAAGTCGCATGCCATCCTGATTCAGTTCTAGCAAACGTAAGCGTTCGCCACGAGTCGCCAATTCCTGACCGTAACGAGCCTTGACCACTAACCAGGCAAGCAAGGCTCCCGCGAAAGCGGAAATCACGACCCAGCCGATAGCCTCAACATTCATGGACGACTCCGATAAAAACAAGATTCCAGTGTAACAGGTGAAAACCAGTGGTTTTTCTGGCTGCCAAGCTAGTTTTTCTTTACGGAAGTATTCCATATAGATGCCATAAGAACTCCTTGGCGGCCGAACATTTTGGCAATATTTGTAATAAATTCAAGGAGTTGCCATAAAAGTAGCCCTCTAATAGCGGAAACGATCCCATGAGAAAATAAGTTGACAATCTAAATGCGAATTATTATCATTCGTAAAAATCACTGCCACGGAGACCCTCCCATCATGAAACTTCGCACCCTATTCGCTGCCCTACTGTTTGTACCCTTGTGCGGCTTGGCCGCTGATAAGGAGTTCACGCTAGTGATTAAGGATCATCATTTCGTGCCTTCAGAAATACGCGTTCCTGCCGGGCAAAAAGTAAAACTGATCGTGGAAAACCAAGATGCGACGCCGGAAGAGTTCGAGAGTCATGAGTTGAACCGTGAAAAAATAATTGCTCCTAAATCCAAAGTCAGTATCTTT
>JBIIQR010000082.1:0-6224 GCA_044341985.1 Burkholderiaceae bacterium | reverse complement strand
CGGAGCACCTCGCTGGGAAGTTGCGATTGCTGAACCTAAAGGCGCGACCGAGCTTGAGCGAGTCGCTGATGTATCTGGCGAGCCAGCTTTGCTGGGCCGTGACATTTGCGCGAGCTCTTATCAAGGAAGAGTTGCCTGCGTCGACATCGGCAACGGAACCACGCGTTGGGCGCGTGAGTTATCAACGGCAGTCGGTCCAGGAATTGATCAACGCTATGTTTTTACGGCGGATGAAAAAGGTAATCTGCAAGCCTTTGCTCGTGAGACTGGCAGCAGTGTTTGGCGTAATACCAGTTTGAGTTGGCGTGGTTTGTCAGCGCCGGTTTCTTTCGGTCGTGCCGTGGTTGTAGGTGATCTTCAGGGTCAATTACATTTTTTCTCTCGCGAAGAGGGAGCGCTGCTGGCACGTATTGCTACTGATGGAAGTGCGATTCATGCGACTCCTGTGGTAGCAGGAGCTAATCTCATCGTTCAAACCCAAGATGGAAAATTGATGGCGATTGCGTCGGACTAAGATCCGACGTGCGCCACAATTTCTCGCGCCAGCAGGAAAGTCATTTGCTTTCCAGAGATATTTCATGAAGCCCGTCATTGCACTCATCGGCCGACCTAACGTCGGCAAATCCACTTTATTCAACCGACTCACGCGTTCGCGCGATGCGTTGGTTGCAGACTTGCCTGGATTGACTAGAGACCGTCACTACGGTGAAGGGAGAATCGGTGAGCGTCCGTTTTTGGTCATCGATACTGGAGGTTTTGAGCCAGTCGCTAAAGAGGGCATCGTTCATGAGATGGCTAAGCAAACTCGGCAGGCTATCGTCGAAGCGGATATCGTTGTTTTTATTGTCGATGGTCGGCAAGGTTTAACCCCACACGATAAGACGATTACTGATTTTCTGCGTAAATCTGGACGTCAAGTGATGTTGGTCGTGAATAAATCTGAAGGGATGAAATATACCTCCGTTACGGCCGATTTTTATGAGCTTGGTTTGGGCGATCCCTACGTCATTTCTGCAGCTCATGGTGACGGTGTCGTGGACCTGGTTGATCAGGCGCTGGATATTGCTATCGAAGGTAAGCCTCAAGAAGACAACGAAGAGGCGCCGCTCAAAGGTATAAAGATTGCTATTGTTGGTCGACCCAATGTGGGTAAGTCGACCATGGTGAACACGCTGTTGGGTGAAGAGCGCGTTATTGCATTCGATATGCCGGGTACGACCCGTGATTCGATTGAAATTCCATTTGAGCGTAACGGCAAACACTACACGTTGATTGATACAGCAGGTATACGACGCAAAGGAAAGGTTTTTGAAGCGATAGAAAAATTTTCTGTTGTCAAAACCTTGCAATCAATTTCAGAAGCCAATGTGGTTTTGCTGTTGCTCGATGCGCAGCAAGATATTTCTGAACAAGATGCACACATTGCAGGATTTATTCTTGAATCAGGTCGCGCCTTAGTGGTGGGGATTAACAAGTGGGATGGGCTAACGTCAGATCATCGCGACCATATCAAACGCGAAATCGATCGCAAGCTTACGTTTTTGACTTTCGCTAAATTTCATTATATTTCCGCATTGAAATCAACCGGCATTATGCAGATGTTGAAATCCATTGATGCGGCGTACGCGGCTGCTATGGCGAAGCTACCAACGCCGCAGCTAACACGTGCGTTACAAGAAGCATTGGATCACCAACAGCCACGTAGAAAAGGGTCGATTCGCCCTAAGTTGAGATATGCCCATCAAGGTGGACAAAATCCGCCTATCATTGTTATTCACGGTAATGCGTTGGAGGCAATTGATTCCAGTTATAGGCGTTATCTAGAAAAACATTTTCGCGATAGTTTTTCATTAACCGGCACACCGTTGCGAATAGAATTCCGTTCTGGCAAAAACCCTTTTTCCAGACAGGAATAAAAGCAATTTTCTACGAGTCTGTTTGCCAGTGTGGGGCAAATAGATTACATTCGTAATAAGCGGTTATTTTGGGCGCTTAATTTTTTGCGCCGCCCACATTTGTATGATTTAACAATAAAACGGAGCTTCCATGAGCAACAAAGGGCAACTGCTTCAGGATCCTTTCTTGAATGCCTTACGAAAAGAGCACGTTCCTGTTTCCATTTATTTAGTGAATGGCATCAAACTTCAGGGGCACGTTGAATCATTCGATCAATACGTTGTTTTGCTGCGCAACACCGTAACCCAAATGGTTTACAAGCACGCTATTTCTACCGTGGTTCCAGCGCGCGCGGTCAATCTCAATACTGAACAGGCACCCGAGTAAGTTTTCAACCTGCTCGGGTTGGCCAGGGCTCATTACATGCGTGCAGTTTTGGTTGGTGTTGATTTTGGCAAGCTTGATTTCGTTTCCAGTCTTGAAGAGTTGGCATTGTTGTCAAAAACGGCCGGAGCTCAGCCGGTTGCCAGCGTAACGGGCAAAAGGTCATCTCCTGATGCCGCTTTGTTTGTTGGATCGGGCAAGGCTGACGAAGTTCTCGACACCATCAATGATCTCGATGCTGACCTAGCCATTTTCAATCATGCCCTCTCGCCTGCTCAGCAGCGCAACCTCGAACGCCATCTCAAGGTTCGTGTTGTTGATCGTACCAGTCTCATTCTTGATATCTTTGCTCAACGAGCGCAGAGCCACGAAGGTAAAGTTCAAGTCGAATTAGCCCAACTTCAGCACCTAGCCACCCGACTTATCCGGGGATGGACCCACTTAGAGCGTCAAAAAGGCGGTATCGGTTTACGTGGACCAGGTGAGACTCAGCTGGAAACCGATAGGCGATTGATCGGTGCTAGGGTAAAAGCTTTGCGAGCCAAGCTTGATAAGTTGCAGCGACAGCGGAATACACAACGTCGATCGCGCGAACGTAATCGCACCTTTTCTGTGTCCTTGGTGGGCTATACCAATGCAGGCAAGTCGACTCTTTTTAACAATATGACCAAGGCCGGTGTTTATGCCGCTGATCAGTTGTTTGCGACCCTAGACACTACCTCGCGCCGTATCCACCTCGGAGAATATGGCAATGTTGTTATTTCAGATACGGTGGGGTTTATTCGTGATTTGCCCACGCAATTAGTTGCAGCCTTTCGCGCTACTCTGGACGAGACCATCCATGCCGATTTATTGCTGCATGTGGTCGATGCGGCGAGCCCCGTTCGTGATGACCAGATCGAGCAGGTCAACGCTGTATTGCAGGAGATTGGGGCAGATCATGTGCCCCAAGTCCTCGTCTGGAACAAGATCGACGTCGCTGGCTTAGAGCCGGGGATAGAACATGATGAATATGATAAAATTCGACGTGTTTTTGTCAGCGCCCAGACTGGCGAAGGGATTGATTTGCTTAGGCAGGCAATTGCCGGCTTCGCGCAGGCAGGCGGCGCTAGTCTAGGGCATTTCCCGCCCGACGATTCCAGCCTGAGCGAGTACAGCGACGAGATAACTCCCTAACTGTACAACTGACGATGGTGCCGACTTCCGTTGGTATCGAATCAGCATTTCATTCAAGATGAAAAAAAACCTCAACTCGGAACGTCCCAGTAAGCTCGGATCTCTCTTCAAGAAATTCGGACTTAGTTTTTCTTTGAACGACCCTCGCTGGGGTCGCGGCTCCCAAGACAATAACGACCAGGATTCTCGTCAAAACAGTCGCAAGCCTAACGATGGCCCGCCTGATCTTGATCAGCTCTGGCGCGACTTCAATCAACGGCTGAATAAACTATTTGGTGGCCAAGGTGGCGGCCGTGATGGTGGTGAAGGCGGTGGATCCAGCGATGGTCATGGCGCCGGCATTAGTGCGGGCGTTGTCGCTGTGGTGATCGGCTTTCTCTGGTTGGTTAGCGGCTTTTTTATCGTGCAAGAAGGCCAAACAGCCGTTGTAATGACCTTCGGCAAATTCAGTCATTCGACACAGCCTGGTTTTAACTGGCGCTGGCCGTATCCAATACAAGCGCACGAAGTGGTGAACTTATCTCAAGTGAGAACCGTAGAGGTTGGCTATCGCAGCAACGTGCGAAACAAGCTGGCACGTGAATCCTTAATGCTGACTGATGATGAAAACATCATTGATATTCAGTTTGCTGTGCAATACCGACTCAAAGATGCCTCACAGTGGGTGTTCAATATTCGCGATCAGGAAGAAACCGTCAAAGAAGTCGCTGAGACCGCTATTCGTGAAATCGTCGGCAAAAGTAAAATGGATTTTGTGTTGTACGAGGGTCGCGAAAAAGTAGCGTTCGACACCAGTGCATTAATGCAGCACATCCTTGATCGCTACAAGATTGGCGTATTGGTCACCAACGTTACCATGCAAGCAGTTCAGCCACCTGAGCAGGTTCAGGCGTCGTTTGATGATGCCGTTAAGGCGGGTCAAGATCGCGAACGTCAAAAAAATGAAGGCCAAGCTTACGCTAACGATGTCGTACCAAAAGCTCGGGGCGCTGCGTCGCGTTTGATGCAGGAGTCAGAGGGTTATAAATCACGCGTTGTCGCCAACGCGGAGGGTGAAGCCTCGCGATTCTCTAAAATTTTAACGGAATACCAAAAAGCTCCAGGTGTAACGCGCGATCGTATGTATATCGAAGCAATGCAGCAAATTTTTTCAAGCACAACTAAAGTCATGGTGGATACCAAATCCAGTAACAGCATGATTTATCTACCGCTCGATAAGTTGATCGCTCAAACCGCAGCTGAATCAGCGGCTGGCGTTCACGCACCCGCTACACCATTGAGTGAAACTTTGCCAGCGACTGAAGGCGTGCGAGCGCCCGAGCCACGAACTCGCGACAGTCGTAGCATACGTGACAGGGAGTCACGCTAATGAACCGTCTTATTTCAAGCGCCATTGCCAGCGTTATTGCTCTGGCCATTTTGATGTCTACGTTGTTCGTTGTAGACCAACGGCAGTTTGCTATTGTGTTTGCA
This sequence comes from Burkholderiaceae bacterium, assembly GCA_044341985.1. GTDB lineage: Bacteria > Pseudomonadota > Gammaproteobacteria > Burkholderiales > Burkholderiaceae_D > Pernthalerella. The sequence goes on along the minus strand of JBIIQR010000082.1, from coordinate 1,295 downwards.
CTTGGTGAAGTCAAGGAAGTCATTAAAGAACCTGGACTGCATTTCAAACTGCCGCCGCCGTTCCAAAATGTGATCTTTCTCGACAAGCGTATTTTGACCTTAGATACACCTGAGCCTGATCGCTTTATTACTGCAGAGAAGAAAAATATTTTGGTTGATGCGTTTGTTAAATGGCGCATCGTTGATCCACGACTCTACTTCATCAGCTTTGGTGGTGACGAGCGTCGTGCTCAAGATCGTATGGCGCAAATCGTTAAAGCCGCTTTGAATGATGAAATCACGAAACGCACCGTACGCGAAGTGATCTCAGGTGAGCGCGGCAAGGTGATGGATGCCATTCGCGCTAAAGTATCTGAAGAAGCGAAACAAATAGGCGGTGAGATTGTCGACGTTCGCTTAAAGCGAGTTGATTACGTTGAGCAAATTAATAACTCAGTTTACGAACGTATGAAATCTGAACGCGCTCGCGTGGCGAATGAATTACGCTCTACCGGTTCAGCTGAATCTGAAAAAATACGTGCCGATGCCGATCGACAGCGCATCGTAATTCTTGCTGAGGCCTACAAACAGGCAGAATCAGTGCGAGGCGAGGGTGATGCTAAGGCTGCTCGTATATATGCTCAGGCATTTGGTCAGAATCCAGAGTTCTACAAATTCATTCGAAGCTTAGAAGCCTATCGCGAGAGTTTTAAAACGCGCAGCGATGTTCTGGTGATTGATCCTAATTCGGAGTTCCTGAAGTACTTCAAGGCACCCGGCGGCGCCCGAAAATAAGGTTGCCCGGTGTCGTCTACTCTGCTGATCACGCTGGGTTTGCTATGCCTACTGGAGGGGATGTTTCCATTCATCTCTCCGGGGCGCTGGCGGCAGACCTTCTTACAGCTGGCAAGTCTGACGGATGGTCAGATCCGATTTTTTGGTCTGATCGCCATCGTGTTTGGTATGCTGCTACTCGCTCTACGATTCCTCCTTTCTGAAGCTTGATTGTCATGCCTAATTGGCTACTTCCCGAGAATATTGCTGACGTACTCCCATCCGAAGCGCGCAAGATAGAAGTCTTGCGACGTGCGATGTTGGATAACTTTCGATGTTTTGGTTACGAGTTGGTGATGCCACCGATGTTGGAGTACGTGGAATCATTAATGCCCTTTCCCGACCACGATATGGAGCTGCGCATGTTCAAGTTGGTCGATCAGTTGTCGGGTCGCACCATGGGTCTGCGTGCGGATATGACCACGCAGGTGGCACGTATAGATGCTCATTTACTCAATCGCAAATCTGTAACACGGCTCTGT
>JBIIQR010000081.1:0-6249 GCA_044341985.1 Burkholderiaceae bacterium | reverse complement strand
TGCGCGGACAAGCAGGTTCAAATAATTCGGAAATGTTGCAACCGGACGCCGTATAGAAATTGGAATAAAACTTTAAAAAATTATGACAAAAGACGCAAAAAATCTGATTGTCGGTCTCGATATCGGCACTTCTAAAGTTGTCGCCGTAGTGGCCGAGGTGCTGCCTAACGGCCGGCATGAAGTGATTGGACTCGGGCAGCATGATTCCAAAGGATTAAAAAAAGGCGTTGTAGTGAACATTGAGGCGACGGTGGAGTCCATACAACGTGCGCTTGAAGAAGCGGAGTTGATGGCGGACTGCCAGATACGCAATGTATGGACAGGCATCGCAGGTAGTCATATCCGCAGTTTTAATTCGAGTGGCATGGTTGCCATTAAAGATAAGGAAGTTACTGCTACTGACGTCGCACGCGTGATTGAAACCGCTAAGGCCGTCAATATTCCTACCGATCAGCAGCTGCTGCACACCGTGCCGCAAGAGTTCATGGTCGACAATCAGGAAGGTGTGCGCGAGCCGATAGGTATGAGCGGCATACGTCTAGAAGTAAAAGTACACATCGTCACTGGTGCGGTATCGGCGGTACAGAACATTGTGAAATGTATACGTCGTTGTGGACTCGACGTCACCGATTTGATTTTGCAGCCCATGGCTTCAGCTGATGCAGTGCTGACGGACGACGAAAAAGAATTAGGTGTGGTGTTGGTTGATATTGGTGGCGGCACCACCGACATAGCAATTTTCACTGAAGGTGCGATACGTCATACCGCTGTGATACCGATTGCAGGTGATCAAATCACTAACGACATTGCGATGGCCTTACGTACACCGACGGGTGAGGCAGAAGAAATCAAAGTCCGTTATGGCATCGCCAAACAAGTGTTGGCTGATCCGACAGATGTATTTGACGTGCCTGGTTTAGGCGATCGCGGAGCGCGCACCTTGTCTCGGCAAGCGTTATCGGCAGTGATTGAGCCACGCGTAGAAGAACTGTTCTCGCTGGTGCATCAAGTGGTGCGTGAATCTGGTTTTGAAGAAGTGCTGTCCTCCGGAATTGTTTTAACCGGTGGTACTGCGCAGTTACCGGGCATTGCGGAATTGGCTGAAGATATTTTTCTCAAGCCTGCACGCGTTGGTATGCCTGATTACAGTGGGCAGTTGGCTGATGTGGTTCGTAGTCCGCGTTATTCGACAGTCTTGGGTTTGCTGATTGAAGCCAAGCGTCAGTATTTGAGGGGGCAGGTCGTCGTGCGTCAAGGTGGTTCGGCAACGGCAGTATGGCAACGGATGAAAGAGTGGTTTCTTGGTAATTTTTGAGTTTGAATGTGTAACGTAGAAGTTTTTGTATCAATCTGCAGTTGTTAGTTGCTAGCCGTCACGCTACGTGATGGTTAACGACTAAAAACTGCATCATCTGGGGAGTAAAACATGGAAATCGATATGCTAGAAAACACGAAGGGGACCATTATTAAAGTGGTCGGTGTCGGTGGTGCCGGCGGCAACGCTGTGCAGCATATGATCAACAAGGGCGTCTCTGGTGTCGAATTCATCGTCGCCAATACCGACGCTCAGGCGTTAACGCTCTCAAAAGCGCATAACGTGATTCAGATTGGTGAATCTGGATTAGGTGCAGGGATGAAACCGGCGCTAGGCCGTCAGTTAGCTGAAGAAACGCGTGAGCGTATCGAAGATGCGCTGCGTGGCGCACACATGGTATTTATCGCTGCGGGTATGGGCGGTGGTACCGGAACCGGTGCAGCACCGATCGTTGCGCAAGTAGCGAAAGAATTGGGCGCACTGACCGTTGCGGTGGTTTCCAAGCCATTCACCTACGAAGGTAAAAAATGTATGGATATCGCTAATGAGGGTCTAGATGAACTCAGTAAGCATGTCGATTCATTGATCGTCATTCTGAATGAAAAGCTGGAAGAAATTTACGAAGACGACAGCATGGCCGATTGGTTGCAACACGCTGATGATGTGTTAAACAATGCCGTTGCAGGTATTGCCGAGATCATCAATGTACCGGGCCATATCAACGTTGACTTCAATGACGTTAAAACCATCATGGCTGAACAAGGTAAAGCGATGATGGGTACGGCGGTCGCTTCCGGTGTCGATCGTGCACGTATCGCAGCAGAGCAAGCGATTGCTTCGCCACTGCTAGATGGTATTGATCTTTCTGGTGCGCGTGGCGTATTGGTGAACGTTACCGGTAGCCGTTCACTCAAGGGTAAAGAAGTCAAAGATGTTATGGCAACAGTACGTGCTTTCGCCGCGGATGATGCCTCGATTGCGCAAGGTATTGCGTATGACGAAAGCATGGGTGATGAATTGCGTGTCACTGTTGTGGCAACAGGCTTGGGTCGCGCACGTCGCGCACCCGTATTAGTGCCTAATCCCGTCGCAGTGCAGCGCACTGGAACGTATAACGAACCCGTATCCGCAGTGGATGCGTCGCCGGGCGCTAATCAGCAGTTTGATGCGATTCGTACACCGGCCGTATGGCGTCGTGAGTCGGCATCGGAGACAGTCCGTGCGATGGAGCGGAATGGAACGGAAACCTATGATATTCCGGCATTTTTACGGCGTCAGGCGGACTGATTCTGCAAAAAATCTGCTGACAGGGCATACTTCGCCGAAGCAGTATTAGCTCACCGCGTCCGATGGCAACATTCGGGCGCGGTTTTATTTCCACCGGGCCCTGTGCGCCGTTTTCCATTCATAGAAAAGGAAACATCATGACAATCAAAGTCGGAGATCATCTCCCTGAAGGTAAGCTTGCTGAATTCATCGAAACCGAAACAGCGGGCTGTTCGCTCGGACCGAATACGTTCAACGTGTCGGACTTGGTTAAGGGCAAGACGATTGCGATATTTGCATTGCCAGGTGCTTTCACACCAACTTGCTCTGCGCAACATGTGCCTGGTTACGTAAAGCATGCCAAAGAATTGCACGCCAAAGGTGTAGACGAGATCTGGTGTATCTCCGTCAATGATGCGTTTGTAATGGGCGCTTGGGGTCGTGAACAAAAATCCACAGGTATCGTTCGCATGATGGCCGATGGCAATGCTGATTTTTCCAAGGCCGTTGGATTGTCGGCTGACTTCAGTCAGTTCGGCATGGGCGTGCGTTCACAACGTTACTCTATGCTGATTAAAGACGGTGTTGTTCAAAAGCTGAACGTTGAAGCCGCCGGCAAATTTGAAGTCTCGAATGCAGAGACTATGCTGGGTCAGCTGTAATTTATATTGCTAACTGAAAGTATTCCAGCGTGATTAGACAGCGCACCATCAATCAGATTGTCACTACGACAGGCGTCGGTCTGCATTGCGGTACGCGCGTCGAACTCACGCTGCGCCCCGCCCCTATTAATACCGGTATTGTTTTTCGTCGAGTAGATATGCATCCTCCGGTGGAATTGCCGGCGAATGCTATGGGGGTGGGCGATACACGTATGGCTTCGGTGCTGGAAAAAGATGGCGTACGAGTTTCTACCGTTGAGCATTTAATGTCTGCTTGCGCAGGTTTGGGTATTGATAATCTGCTAGTTGATTTAACCGCTGAAGAAATTCCCATCATGGATGGGTCCGCTGCATCGTTTGTTTTTCTTTTGCAGCAAGCCGGCCGTTGCGAGCAAGATGCGCCTAAAAAATTCATCCGCGTGTGTAAGCCAGTTGAAGTACGTGAAGGGGAGGGTGCGAATGAAAAATGGGCACGGCTTGAACCCTGCCACGGATTTCGCCTAAAGTTTTTTATCGAGTTCAATCACCCGGCTATTGACGGTAGCGGCCAGACCGCCGAAGTTGATTTGAGCTTCGAGTCGTACATTCAAGAGATTGCTCGCGCCCGCACATTCGGATTTATGCAAGATGTTGAGACCCTGCGCGGCATGGGACTTGCGCGTGGCGGCTCACTAGAAAATGCGATTGTGATGGATGAGTTTCGTATTTTGAATAGCGGTGGTTTACGCTATCGAAATGAATTTGTGCGACACAAAATTCTTGACGCGATGGGCGATCTTTATCTGATCGGACATCCCTTGCTAGCGAGTTATACAGCCCACAAATCAGGCCACGGCTTGAATAACAAATTATTGCGAGCGCTATTGGCTGATCCTACTGCCTATGAAACAGTAACGTTTAACACAACGGCTTCTGCGCCGGCAGCGTATTCCACTCAACTTGAACAAGAGTGGGCGGCTGTCTGATAAAGTTAGTTTGTGGCGGGTATAAAACTCACGCAGGCACAAGTATCAACTCGGGCATATGCAATGGCATGATTTTGCGCGATCGAGTTTTCTCCCAAATTACCAAATCATTCGAAGGCAAGGGTTTGCTGAATAAGTAACCCTGAAAATGATTACATCCCATGCTTAATAAGCGTGAAAATACGCTGATCGTTTCTATCCCTTCCGCTACCACCTCCATACCCAATTTGTGACCTAATGCGATGACCGTTTCAGTAATTGCCATTGAGCGTGATTCGATTTCCATTAGTCGCACAAAGGAACGATCAATTTTTAGTTTATCGATAGGTAGGCGTGCCAATAAGCTCAAGCTTGAATAGCCCGTGCCGAAATCATCCAGCGAGACGCTGAATCCTTTTTCCTTAAGCGTAGAAAGTATTTTTTCGGCTTCGTCTATTCGGCTCATTACCGTCGACTCGGTCACTTCTAATTCCAGCCATTCATTACCCATCGTTGAGGCCTCTATTAAGCCTAAAAGACTGTCGACAAAATTGGGGGATCTAAATTGTGATGCTGAGATATTGATGGCCACTTTGACCGGAGGCATGCCGAGCGCGATTCGCTCTTCAAATTCTTTGCATACACGTTTTACTACCCATTCACCCATCATGATGATTAGCCCACTTGATTCAGCGGCGCTAATAAATTCATTCGGCATGCGAACAGTGCCATCAATTCTAGGCCAACGTATTAAAGCTTCAATAGCAGATAAATTACCTGTTTGTCCTTCAACGATGGGTTGATAAGCTAGCTGAAATAAGTCGTCTTCAAGTGCGGAGCGCATTTCTTGTTCGAGTATAAAGATTCGTGCGCCATTTTTAACAATAGCCGCGGAAAAAAATTCATACTGATTGCGCCCCGCATTTTTTGCATGCCGCATGGCCGCATCAGCACATTGAATCAATTTGTCGATATCTTCCCCATCTTCAGGGTACTGACTGATACCTATGCTGGGGGACATACGTATTTCCAGACCCTCAAGCAAGTAGGGTTCACGTAAGCGAGAGATAAACATTGACGCAGCAGATTCGATAATATCTCTGGAGCGAATATTCGCGATGAAAGCTATAAACTCATCGCTGCCCAATCGACCGACGATATCTCCTTCGCGCGACGTTTCTACTAGGCGCTTAGAGACTTCTTTTAATAGTTGATCGCCCACATCCCGTCCGTAGGTATCGTTAATAGGTTTAAAGCGATCGAGATCAAAAAATAGCAACGCCATTTTAGATTGGCTATCACGAGCGCTGGTAATTAACTCGCCGCCCATGTCGTAAATCAGTACTCGATTCGGCAAGCCAGTCAGTAAATCATGTTTGGCTGCCATGAGTAGCTGCCGTTCGGCATCTCGCAATTCGGTAATGTCAGTAGCAAAGCCACCTATGCCAAAGGTCTCTTTGGTATCCAGATAGTCGAGTGGGAATTTAATGAATTTAAAATTGCGCCAACTCCCCGTCTGATCGGGCATATCAAACTCAAATTCCACCGGGAAGCGAGTGGCCAGCACGGTGACATCAGCATCAATAGATTTGGAGGCGACATAATCGGGTAAGGTGTCTTTGATCATCTGCCCGATCAAATTAGTATCATGCGGTGAAAATGTCGCGGTATAACTTCGGTTTGCCATTAGTAATCGACCTTCTAAATCTTGCATCGAAATTAATACGGGACTGTAATTCACTAAATTTTGAAGCTCAGATTGTTGGCGAATCAATGCAGCTTCGATAGATATTTTGTCTGTAATGTCTGAGATAAAACTCACACCTATCGGTCCAAAGGGTGTTTCGGAAATGCCTATGCTCGTTTGTACTGGAAACACTGAGCCATCTTTGCGTCGACCATTCAACGGAATGTCGCTTAAGATTTTTGCTTTAGGTTTAGAAAAAAATTCTCGTCTATGCAAGCGATATTGATGCTGCAAGACATCTTCCATCAAGATATCAATGTATTTTCCTATGAGCTCTTGTGGGCCGTATCCAAACATTTGGTGTGTGCAGTCGTT
>JBIIQR010000080.1:0-6251 GCA_044341985.1 Burkholderiaceae bacterium | reverse complement strand
CGCGACCAGTGCGGCCAATCCTGTGGACATAGTCTTCAGCGCTATACGGTAGATCGTAGTTGATCACACAAGGTAACTCAGCAATATCTAAACCACGAGCAGCGACATCAGTCGCTACCAACACATCGATACTACCGTTCTTAAAAGCCTCTAATGCCGCCATGCGCTCGTTTTGCGTTTTGTCGCCATGAATAGGTGCGGCCTTGATACCGTGGCGCTCTAATTCACGCGACAAACGCGATGCGCCAATCTTTGTATTCGAAAAAATCAACACCTGTTTCAAATCACGTCCACGCAAAAGATGAACAACTGCATCTCGCTTATCTTCTTCATCGACCCGATAAACTACTTGCGTCACACGATCGGCGGTTGCATTGCTGCGCGCGACTTCGATCAATACGGGTTTATCAAGAAAACTTGCCGCGAGTTTTTTAATCTCTGGCGAGAAGGTCGCCGAGAACATTAAATTTTGTCGCTGCTTGGGCAGTAAATTAATAATGCGCTGGAGGTCGGGCAAGAAACCCATGTCCAACATGCGGTCAGCTTCATCCATCACAAAAATTTCAGTCTGTGACAAATTCAATGTCTTTTGCTGCACATGATCTAACAAGCGTCCCGGAGTTGCGATCAGGATTTCAACGCCCGAACGCAAGGCGGCAGTCTGCGGCGTCATATCAACGCCACCAAAGACGACGGTCGAACGTAGCGGGGTGTGACGCGAATATGCTTTCACATTTTCAGCAACCTGATCGGCCAACTCACGCGTAGGCGTTAACACCAGAGCACGCACGGGATGCCGCGCTGGTGACGCACTAGTATTAGCATGTGCCATTAATAGCTGAATGATGGGAAGCGAAAAGCTAGCTGTTTTGCCGGTACCTGTCTGCGCTGCACCCATAACATCGTGGCCTTGCAGAACGATAGGTATAGCTTTAGCTTGAATCGGCGTGGGATGAACATAGCCTTGTTCAGCAAGCGCCTGCATGATGGGCGGTGCGAGGCCGAAATCATCGAATCGGGGAGGTGTGGCCGAACTATCGTCAGCCGTTTGATCAGTAGTTATATCAGTCATCAGGGGGAATTAAGTTAAGCGCGCAGTATAGCACTCGCGTAGCCCATGCCCATCAGCTAAGAGACTGATTACTAAGCAAATCAGCATCGCTACAGCTCCGGAAAACCAAACCCTTATCCGAACTCTCGCACAACACTAGACAGCCTTTAGAGTACTAAGTCTCGATTACGCCTGGATGACATCCTGAATATTGCGCGCCATGAGTGCCTGCTGCGCTGCCTTGATGGCTGTGCGCTTGTCTTGATCTGACATCAGCTCGGATAACAGGTTCTCGTTGTTCGCTGGATCTTCAAAGTTTTCTAAAAGCGGGTTGAAGTCGCGCTTAGCCACCTGGCGAATCATGTGCATGAAATTCAATGCCAAGCTATCTTTTTCAGGCTTAACATTCGCTAGCAGCTTGGTTGGCACCAGATAATCAACATAAATCGCTGGCCACTGAATGTCATGCTGATCAAACCAAATCTTGAGAAGTTTGGTCTCAGCGGCTCTGGCTGCTGCCTGCGCATCATCTGTATGCAGCAAGATGCTGGTCTCTAAAATCTTCCCATCCTCTGGCTGATACAAGGTATGCAGATCAGGCTCACCCAGCTTCATGCGGGCCGGCGTGATATCAATATCCATACCGTTTAATCGCAGACGCAATGAGACTCGATGTTTCTTAACATCGCGGTAGCGCTCAATCAAATAGCCATACAAGGATTCGTAGCATGAGCGTATGCCACCGGCATTGCGATGACAGGTATTCGACAACAAGAGCAGCAACTTCACATTCGACGAAACCGAGGTGGCGGTACCCCGTGCATGCGAACCTGATTCATGAATACCCATGAAGCAATCTTGTGCCCAGCTCTGAAGCTCGGACTCCAACCGAATGATGCGCGCCGACTGCCCCTTCAGCCGCTTGGGTTGATGACGGTCAATTATGTCGAGCAAGTATTTTTCGGGATTCTTCATCGCTTTTGTGCTGGGCCCATCTGCTTTCTGAGCGGAACTAGGCCATTTCCAAGTATCAGTCCAATGAATCGGCTCGAGACTAGTAATTCTGAAGGCCGGGCTTTTTGAGGCAAACATAAGATAATTATCTAGCAAGCAAACTTTTAGCTCGATTTCATTACATATTCCATGAAAACCTGGCTCTCTGCCAACCAAATTGCCGCAAACTCACACTCCAGTACCACCCACATTCTTTCAAAGGGTCACCAATTTTTTGCTTCGGTTTGTCGATTTTTTGGATTTAACTGAACGCACGCCGGGCTTATGTAGTGACATAAAAGCGATGAGTAAAAAGCCTAAAAAGATAAAAGACGAAAAAAAACCTCAGCAACCTAGCTGAGGTTTTTTAATTTGGTGGGCCCCCCGTGAGTCGAACACGGCACCAACGGATTATGAGTCCGCTGCTCTAACCAACATGAGCTAGGGGCCCGGGAGAGGGTTGCTTCTTCGCTTAGACAATTTTAGCGTCGAACAAGCACTAAGACGAGAGTTGCCTCTGTCTTTGTGCTTATCGGTAACGTTAACCGCCCTCGAGGAAGCTCTTGAGCTTGTCGGAACGCGATGGATGACGCAGCTTACGCAAGGCCTTCGCTTCAATCTGACGAATACGCTCACGGGTAACGTCAAACTGTTTACCTACTTCTTCCAAAGTATGGTCGGTCGACATTTCGATACCGAAGCGCATGCGCAAGACTTTAGCTTCACGCGGCGTCAACGAATCTAATACATCCTTAACGACACCACGCATAGACGCATGCAATGCGGCATCCGCTGGGGCCAGGGTATTGTTGTCTTCGATGAAGTCTCCTAAGTGAGAGTCATCGTCGTCACCGATCGGCGTTTCCATGGAAATCGGCTCTTTAGCGATCTTCATGATCTTGCGGATTTTGTCTTCCGGCATTTCCATTTTGATCGCCAGTGTCGCTGGATCTGGCTCGGCACCCGTCTCTTGCAAAATCTGACGAGAAATACGGTTCATCTTATTGATGGTCTCAATCATATGAACCGGGATACGGATAGTTCGTGCCTGGTCAGCGATAGAGCGAGTAATTGCCTGACGAATCCACCAAGTGGCATAGGTAGAGAATTTATAGCCACGACGATATTCAAACTTATCGACAGCTTTCATCAAACCGATATTTCCTTCTTGAATCAGATCCAAGAATTGCAAACCACGATTGGTGTATTTCTTCGCAATCGAAATCACCAGACGCAGATTGGCCTCGGTCATTTCGCGCTTGGCTTTACGAGCACGCGTCTCGCCAGCGGCCATTTTTTTGTTAATGTTACGCAGATCTGGCAAAGGCAATACAACGCGCGACTGCAGATCTAACAGCTTTTGCTGTAGCTCTTTCACTGTCGGCACATTACGTGCCAAGATGGTGCTGTACGAGTGATTACCACTAACTTCGCCATCCACCCATTTCAAATTCGTTTCGTTACCCGGGAAACTCTTAATGAAGTGAGGACGTGGCATGCCACATTTATTCACGGCGACATCCAGTATCTGACGTTCGATTTGACGAACTTCATCAACCTGTCCACGTAAGGTGTCGCACAGTTTCTCGACGACTTTGGCGGTAAAGCGAATGCCCATCAGCTCATTTGAAATCGCTTCTTGCGCTTTCACGTAGGGCTTGGAGTTGTAGCCATCCTTCTCATACGACTTGCGCATCTTGTCGAAGTTGGCAGAGATAACAGCAAACTTCTCAAGCGAATCGCGTTTGAGCTGCTCTAACTGCTCAGCAGAAAACCCGGCCGCGCCACCGTTAGAGTTATCTTCTTCTTCGCCTTCTTCGCCTTCTTCGTCTTCTTCATCCTCGTCTTCTTCATCGGCCGCAGCTGATTTGATGACAGGTGTAGGAATCGGCTCATCAACGGCATTCGGATCAACTAAGCCATCAACGACTTCATCGATCTTGGCTTCGTCTTTTGAAATACGATCTGCCATGGCGAGGATTTCAGAAATCGTCATCGGGCATGCAGAGATCGCCTGAATCATATCTTTGAGGCCGCCTTCGATACGCTTGGCGATTTCGATCTCACCTTCACGCGTCAACAACTCGACGGTACCCATCTCACGCATATACATACGAACCGGATCGGTCGTACGGCCAAAATCAGAATCAACAGTTTGCAACGCAGCTTCTGCAGCAGCATCAGCATCATCATCATTGGCAACGGTTGCTACGTTATCTGACAGCAGCAAGGCTTCAGCATCCGGAGCTTGCTCGTAGACTGCAATGCCCATGTCATTGAAGGTACCGATAATGCCTTCGATGGCTTCCGGATCAACAATGTTTTCTGGGAGGTGATCGTTAATTTCTGAGTGCGTTAAAAAGCCACGATCTTTGCCTAGCTTGATCAGTGTTTTAAGTTTTTGACGACGACGCTCGAGTTCTTCTTCCGTGGCCTCGGAATCAGCTGCAAACGCATCTTTAAGAAATTGTTTTTCTTTAGCCTTGCGATCCTTGGCGCGCGCTTTGTCTGCGGCTTTGAGTTCTGCGCGCTCGACGGCGTTGAGTGCTGCGACTTCTTCATTCTCTGGCTGAAAATCACGCGGCTTACGACCACGACGACCTGGCACCTTGATGCCCGGCAGGATGTAACCCGAGGTATCTATCTCGGCCAATGTAGCGGCGTCGGTCGTTTGTTTGACCGACATAATTTTTTGATCGGACGGAGTCGCCGTCTTGGCGGCAGGCGCTGGCTTAACGACTTCTGCCGGCTTTTTTGCTACAACTTTTACATCTGGTTTCTTGGATGTCACGGACACTTTCTTTGCTGGTACTTTCGGCGTGACGACCGGTTTGGCAGTTGCCTTACCAGCCGACTTCACCGCGGTTTTGCTGGCGGCGACGGTGGCCTTCAAAGGCTTCTTTGGCGCCGGCTTGACAATTGACTTGCCGGCTTTTGAGACAACTTTGCTGGTCGGTTTGTTCGCTGTTTTTTTAACGGCAGCCTGTTTTGATTTGACGGCCGGCTTGGCTGCAGTCTTAGTGACTACTTTTTTAGCCGGGGCCTTGGCTGCTTTTTTCACAGCAGACTTCGCTGGAGTCTTGGCACTTTTTGCCGAAGCTCGTGACGATGTAGGTTTAGCGGCCTTGGATTTGGTCGCAGTAGTTTTAACGGGTTTTTTGTTCGTCGCCATGGGTTCATCCACCAAATGGAATTGCCGATGCTGCAAAAGGAACTGGAGCACGGGCCGAGCTGACTCGTCAGCTTTGATGCAGGCCGGTCATTTGCCGGGCTAATCTGCGGGGTCGGGGCCGTCTGTCCAGCAGGATCAATAAAACATTTCGGACTTCAAGAAGCGCCTCAGAAAATGTCGATGGAAATCACGCAATACATCACCAGCGGCACTTTCGGAGACGTCCTAAGCCGTCGATTCAAAAGCTTTTAAGTATATCACAAGCAAGCCTATTCTCTTTCTGATAAGACTTGATTCAACCACAAGACTTACCCCGCTGAAAATATCGAAATGCTAATGCTTGTCAACCTATTTCCTACGCGATCGCCGCTACAACGGAAAATACAATCAATCGATCGCATTATCTTTGTCGGCAGCAGCTCGCAATTTCTCAAGCTCCAACGATATTTCACGATAGCGCGCGCGCTGCTCTTCACTCGCCAACCCACCAGCTGCCAAATGATCTTGCTCAGATTTTAACAATCGAATCGTGGTCTGACGCACAGCGCCGGCGAGTTCACGCTTAGCCAATTCAGGATCTGAGATAGGTTCAGCCGCAATTTCGCCCATCATTCCATCGAGATCTGCACCTTGCTCGCGCAACGCTTCAGACAAGGCCGCAAAATTCGCATTGGATGATATCGATCGAGCGGCATCCACCACCATTTTCAGCATGGCACCAGAATCAGGCGCTGCATGACTAATCATCTCTAGCTCACGATCGCCCAACGCACTTGCTAGCGAAGGATGACTCAGCAGCAAGCGCAATACCTGCCGCTCTAACTCAACTGGAGGCTTGCGACGAACTGCCGGTGCTGGCGCACGCTTAGAAGACACCCGCGTTTCTAACTCAAACAACGATTCGATTTCTTGCACACTGCTTTCAGTAATTTGCGCCAGCTGTCGCAACAACTGCAAACGCAATGCCGAAGCAGGCATCGCTTGCAATAAGGGCTTAGCATCATATTGCGCACGCGCACGACCTTCGGCCGTCGA
>JBIIQR010000079.1:0-6270 GCA_044341985.1 Burkholderiaceae bacterium | reverse complement strand
TTTATTGGGTAGTTTATGGCGAGCCCGCGTAGCTGTGCGACGCGGGTCCAAGCAAATCAAGAGCTTAGCCTCCGTGAATTATCCGAGAAATGGTTTTTATATAAACAGTGCTTCCTGAGTCGAAAAAGCAATCAACGCTCTCTTAAACCATTTCGCCAAGCATTCATCAAACATCACAGGACTCTGATCGCATGACACCATTTCTACATAATTACTTACATGGCCAATGGCAGCCAGAGACTCAGGCAGCACACACCCTGCTCGACCCAGTGACAGGTGAAGCCTTGGCGCGCACCGGAGGCGCAGCGCAGGGGTTGAATGAAGCTTTCGCCTTTGCTCGTAACGAAGGTCGACTCGCATTGCAAGCCATGAGTTACGGCCAACGTGCTGCGATGCTGGGAGAAACGTTAAAAGTACTGCAAGCGAATCGCGATGAGTACTACGCCATCTCATTGGCGAATTCTGGCACCGTGAAAAATGATTCAGCGGTAGATATTGAAGGTGGTCTGTTCACGTTAGGTTTTTACGCGAAACTGGGCGCTGCACTCGGTGATGCGCGCACCCTATCCGATGGTGCCGCTGGAATACTCTCTAAAGATCAGTTGTTTCAGTCACAGCATGTGATGGTACCTATTAAAGGGATCGCACTTTTCATCAATGCCTTTAATTTTCCGGGTTGGGGTTTATGGGAAAAAGCAGCACCGGCCCTCCTCTCTGGTGTACCCGTCGTCATTAAACCAGCAACCGTCACCGCATGGCTTACGCATCGCATGGTGAGTGATGTGATCGCCGCAGGTGTGCTACCCAAAGGGGCGTTATCTATCGTGTGCGGTAACTCAACAGGCTTATTAGATGCGCTCACACCGTTTGATGTTCTATCGTTTACCGGTTCAGCCGACACAGCGACAACGATACGATCACACTCGGCGATAGCGCGCGACTCGGTACGAGCCAATATTGAAGCAGATAGTTTAAATGTCACCCTACTCGGTGAAGACGCTACACCCGGCAGCGCTGCATTTGATTTGTATGTCGATAATTTGGCGCGTGATATGACAATTAAAAGTGGACAGCGCTGTACCGCTCCGCGTCGTGCACTGGTTCCTAAGGCTTACATGCATGCGGTGGCTGAAGCGGTGGCTGGCAAACTCGCTGCCATACGCGTGGGTAATCCGCGCAATCCAGAAACTGCCATGGGTGCGTTAGTCAGCCGCGATCAATTCAATAGTGTGCAAGAAGGTCTGCATCACCTTACGTCAGAAAGCAGCGTGCTATTCGATGGCGCAGCACAACCGCTGCTCGATGCCGATGCAACGTCTGCGTGCGTTGCACCCACATTACTCGGTGTGCGCGATGCCGATGCGGCAGTTGAAGTCCATAGACATGAAGTATTTGGCCCCGTGGCTTCACTCATAGGCTATCGCGATGCACATCATGCAACCGATATTGCACATCGTGGTCAAGGCTCGTTAGTGGCTTCAATCTATAGCGCTGACAATGCCTGGATGGCCGACGTTGCTGAACAGTTAGCTGCCTCGCACGGTCGTGTCCATGTGGTGAGCCCAGAGGTTGGTAAAACACAAACGGGTCATGGCAATGTGATGCCCGGTTCGATACATGGTGGTCCCGGACGTGCCGGTGGCGGTGAAGAACTCGGTGGATTGCGTGCACTGAATTTTTATCATCGTAAAAGCGCGATACAAGGCCCATCGTCAGTCATCGAACTCATGACTAAGCACAGCACAGGATTTAATGTATAGGCGAGATGAATAAAAATAAAGACTGAACAATCAGCCTTTATTCGAATGCAGATTCAAAGCTAGGCATATAAAAAATAACGCCGGCTGGAGGAGACAAACGCATGACCACACAGCACGCTGATTTAACGCAGCGCTTTAACTTCGCGCAGCATATTCTGACGCTAAATCAAAGTAGAAAAAATAAACTCGCGTTTCGCGATGATCATCGTGAGATGAGTTATGGCGAACTTGATTTGAAAGTTCGTCAATTTGCCGCCGGTCTATTGACCCACGGTGTACGGCCTGAACAACGCATTCTCCTGGTCATGCACGACAGCGTTGATATGCCGGTCGCATTTTTAGGTGCGCTCTTTGCAGGGGTGATTCCCGTTCCCGTCAATACTTTGCTGCCTGCTGATAACTATGCTTACATGATGAAGCATAGTGAGGCAAAGATGATTATTGTCTCTGAAGCTTTGCTCGCCACGGTGAAAGAAGCATTAACCCTAGCGAATCAGACGATTCCTGTCGTGGTTACCGGTCAAGCCGCAAGCAGTGCCGAAATCTCCTTCAGCGCTCTGCTCCATGCTAATCCACTGGCTATCGATCAACATACCGATACGCACGCTGATCAATTTGCTTTTTGGTTGTATTCCAGCGGTTCAACCGGGCAGCCCAAAGGAGCTGTGCATACTCACGCCAATTTGTACTGGACAGCTGAGTTGTATGGCAAGCCTGTGTTGGGCTTAACGGAAGATGATGTCGTTTTTTCTGCTGCAAAATTATTTTTTGCGTATGGCTTGGGTAACGCGCTAACCTTCCCCCTCTCTGTCGGGGCATCGACGCTATTGATGGCTGAACGTGCAACACCGGCTTCGGTGTTTGAGCGCTTAGTCAACCATCAACCCACTATTTTTTATGGCGTACCAACTTTGTATGTCGCCATGTTAGCGGCTTCTGATTTACCAAAGCAATCTCAAGTCGCTCTGCGACTATGTGCATCAGCGGGTGAAGCACTGCCGCGCGAGATCGGTGAAAAATTCAGCGCACATTTTGGTTGCGATGTGTTGGACGGCCTCGGCTCCACCGAGATGCTGCATATCTTTTTATCGAATCGATCAGGCAAAGTACGTTACGGTACGACGGGCACACCTGTGCCGGGTTATGAAATGGAATTGCGCGATGAGTTAGGTCATGCTGTGTCGGTGGGTAATGTCGGCGATCTGTATATTAAAGGTCCCAGCGCTGCGCACTTGTATTGGACCGATCGAACTAAGTCAATCACCACGTTTCAAGGGCCGTGGGTAAAAAGTGGTGATAAATATAGCCTCGATGAAGAAGGCTATTACATCTATGCTGGACGTAGTGACGACATGCTCAAAGTTAGTGGTCAGTATGTCTCACCGATAGAAGTCGAATCTGCACTGATGGGTCATGACGCCGTATTGGAATGCGCTGTGGTTGGTAAATCCGATGGGCAAGGCTTAATTAAAACGATTGCTTATGTGGTGCTACGCGATAAAAATCAGGATGTCAGCACCATGGAGGTTGAATTAAAAAGCTTTGTAAAAACTCGCCTCACACCGCACAAATATCCACGCGAAATTGTGTTTGTTGCTGATCTACCTAAAACAGCCACGGGTAAGATACAACGCTTTCGACTACGTGAATTATAAAATTGCTAGATTCATCTATGCATGCAGCGCTACGCTGGAAGCATCGCGATATCCTCATTGAATATCAATGGGTTGGTGAAACCAATCTGTCTGCACCCGTCATGGTTTTTTTGCACGAAGGTTTGGGTTCGGTCGCGCTGTGGAAAGAATTTCCTGACACCTTATGCCGTCGCTTACAGTTACGCGGATTAGTGTATTCCCGCCCTGGTTATGGTTCTTCAACAGCGCGAGCTTTTGATGAACACTGGGGTAAGGACTTCATGCATCAACAAGCATGGGATGTCTTACCCGCCCTGCTATCGACGCTGAATATAAATCGGCCATGGTTGTTTGGTCACAGTGATGGTGGCTCGATTGCTTTGCTTTACGTATCTAAATTTACAGCGGAGTGCGCAGGCGCGATTGTTGTCGCACCCCACATCATGGTGGAAGACATCAGTATTAGCAGCATTACTGAAGCACGTCAGGCTTATCAGAACGTCGGATTACGCGATAAACTCGCGCGCTATCATGATGATGTAGATTCTGCTTTTTATGGATGGAATGATGTCTGGCTCAGTCCTGCATTTCGCGACTGGTCAATTGAATCGACATTACCATCGATACATTGCCCACTACTAGCGATTCAGGGTGAACACGATGAGTATGGAACCCTACACCAAATTCGCGACATAAAAGTCCACGTACCCCATACCGCTATACTTGCTTTAGCGAATTGCGGACACTCACCCCATCGCGATCAACCTGAAGCGTTAATCAAAGCGGTATCGCAATTTATCGCTCAGCATTAATCAAACTTCGTACCGCTAGCTACCTTACGTCGAATTAAAGGCGAGACACGATAACGATCTTCACCGTATTCAGCTGCTAAGTTTTGCAGCACGCGCATTACAACAGCAAGTCCTATACGCTCTGCCCATGCCAACGGACCGATAGGATAGTTAACACCCTTTTGCATCGCCAAATTCGCATCTGAAGCGCTGCATACGCCTTGATTAATCGCATCAGCTGCTTCATTCGCTAACATCGCTACGGTACGCATCACCACCATGCCCGGCACATCACGCAGCATCGTGACTCGATATCCCGCAGCTTGTAGCACACCTATCAATATCGCTTGCGCTGAAGGTGAACACTGATCCGCCACGGCTACAGCCGCTCGTGTACAGGTTTGACTATCGAATGCCAAATCTATCAACACGGTGTCGGCGTGACCTGATTCTGATGCACGCACAGTAGCGCTGCGTCCATCCGTTAAATACAGTGATGCGCCATTCAGTGAGATGACCGGCATGTCATCTCCGTGAGCTTCATGCCACTCAATCGCATGACCAGCCGCGCTGAGTCGTGCAGCGATTGCTTCCGCTACAAGTGAATTACGCAAAAAAGACGGTCTGCCGCTATACGTGCATTCAGCATGCTCCTGCGCCACTGGAGCAGGCACGTCCGGACCATACGAATAAAAACCGCGGCCGGATTTACGACCTAAAAATCCGGCATTCAACAGTTCTTTCTGAATGATTGAAGGTGTAAATCGTGGATCATTGTAATAAGCCTCAAACACTGATTGAGTCACAGCGAAATTCACATCATGACCAATCAGATCCATCAACTCGAATGGCCCCATACGAAAACCACCGGACTCTCGCATCACAGCATCAATCGACGCAGGATCAGCCGCTTTTTCAAGCAATAGACGCAAGGCTTCTGCATAAAATGGACGCGCGACTCGATTGACGATAAAACCAGGCGTAGACGTAGCCCGCACCGGCAACTTACCCCAGGCTTTAGCCGTGGCATCAATACAATCAGCCACCGCAGGCGATGTCGCTAATCCACTAATGACCTCTACCAGCGCCATCAAGGGCACGGGATTAAAGAAATGCATACCCACTAAACGCGCTGGGTGTTTCAATTTTGCGCCGATCGAGGTAATTGATATCGATGATGTATTGGTAGCCAGAATACAGTCGTTAGTAACAATCGCTTCAAGCGATGTAAATAATTGCTGCTTCATCTCTAAGTTTTCAACAATCGCCTCAACGACTAAGGCGGATTGCTTAAATTCGCTTAACGAAGAAGCCGCATGCAGGCGTGAAACTGCCGCAGTGGCCTGCTCGGAGGTCATGCGACCTTTATCAACCAACATAGTCAGCACTTTTCGTATCGAATCGCAGGCCGCTTGCGCAGCACCATCGCGCGCGTCGAATAACAGCACCGTGTGGCCTGCAACTGCAGCCACCTGCGCTATACCTGTACCCATGGCGCCACTTCCTACCACACCGATCACACTCGTTACACTAAGCGCTTCTGACATTCGAAAATCCTAATGGATGAAATTAAAAATTGTGGACAGCAGCAACATTATCGCAGCACTGATCTTTCGGTAAAAATTACCTCAATATTTCTAAGGTCTAATAGGTACGGCCTGTACTACAATTAGGACACGTTACATCTAGTTTATGTAATAAACGGCTGCTAGTCGCTGTGCGAACGAGCACTTGCCGGATTTGAAACTCACCCTTAGTCAAAGAGAGTCTAATGAAACTATTATTTCCACGTGCATTACTCGTTCTGATGGCCTGCTTGCTGCCAGCACTGGTATCGGCACAGACGATTACGCTTAAGGTCCATCATTTTTTGCCAGCCGGCTCAACGGCCCACAAGAATTTTATGGTGCCTTGGTGCGCCAAGATAGAAAAAGAATCAGCGGGCAAACTCAAATGCCAGATCTATCCATCTATGCAAATGGGTGGCTCACCACCTCAGTTGTTTGATCAGGCGAAAGATGGTGTGGTGGATATTATCTGGACTGTGCCCGGCTATCAGGCAGGACGCTTTCTTGTGACAGAGGC
>JBIIQR010000078.1:0-6274 GCA_044341985.1 Burkholderiaceae bacterium | reverse complement strand
TGAACACAAAATTAAATCCCACTACTAATTTAGATGAGATTACTGACTTTGTTTCTGGTGAAGATAAGATTGGTCTAAGTAAATCAATATTTGGATCGCTGAAAACTGGTGTGATATCGGATAACGTGGTTACAGGATCAACGTCAGATCTTGCTTCACATGTCTATGATAAGAATGACTACCTACGGTTTGATACAACAGACAGCAAGCTATACTACGATGCGGACGGCAGTGGGATTAAATACAAAGCCGTAGCCATTGTCGAATTGACTGGAGTAAGTTCGTTGCAAGCCTTAGACATCATTGTCGTTTAAGATCACGTCGCTTTGTCACTAGATAGCGATCTTGTGGTTAATGCGACGAACATGTAATTGACGAAAGTTGGTATGGAGTGGTGAGCGGGTTTTTGGATGGCAGTAGTTAGTCAACGGGTTTTTCTCTCCTTCACGTAGGTGAATATGTAGCCGACAAAAAAAGCCCCGCAAATTATCGTGGGGCTTTTGTTTTTTAGCGAAATTATCGTTCATGGCCGAACATCAATTTTATTATTCACCGCCTTCACACCTTTAACGTTTTTAGCGATTCGTTCAGCGGTATCTTTTTCTTTCGCGTTTTTAGCGAAGCCTGACAGCATCACTGTTCCATTCAGGGTCTCGACACTAATCGATGTCCCGGACACATCTTTGTTATCCAGTAGCTGAGCCTTAACCTTTGTCGTGATACCTGCATCATCGACGTAGCCACCGACTGTTTCTTGTCCGCGCGAGACTGCGCAACCAGAAGTGATCGCCATAACGATACCGATAAGACCTGCAGAGATGAGTGTACGAATGTTCATGAATGACCTATCTGAAGAAATGTTGGAAATAGTTAATTTCAGAAGCTTCATATGTCGTGATAAAAATTGGCTTATCCGAACTGATCTAAGGACTGAATTACTTGAAGCTTTGTTAGTTACTTTATCTGTGACAGATCCTGCAATAGAACATTGTCTTCCTAAAAACTATAAGGAGTTTGACGAGCTGCAAAAAGTCACTAGAATGGTACGAATGTCGTCACAAGCTCAGATATTGCTGCACCATGATGGTCGTTCGATGGCGTCATCTTTTTGTAAGTGACACAAAAGGTATTTAAATAATATTGTGCGATCTTTTCCAAGAATGAATGCGCTATGTCAGTCCGCACAGTCGATGTGTTTGATGGATATCAAAATTTGCAAAGTGATTTCCTAGGATTTAATTTTTAGCGGGGTGTGCATCATGGAAATAGAACTTAAATTCCAAATACCTACTGAATCAAAAGTGGCACTAGAAAAATTTATTAAATCCAAAGGCGGTACGTCAAAGCGTCTGCGAGCCAAGTACTTTGATACTGATACACGATTGTTGGCGAAGTCCAATATTGCGTTACGTCTTCGCAAAGAAGGACATGTTTGGTATCAGACCTTAAAGGTTGCACCTCAAACAGCGGCTGTAGTGCGCCATGAAGATACGGTAAGGTTAGTCACTCCCCCGGGTACAGATCCAGCGCCGGATATCACCCGTCATAGCTCGTCAGATCAGTGGGCAAAGCTCGATAAGGCCTTGCGACATGACGCTGCACGCGAACTGAAGACTCTTTACGAAACCGACATTAAGCGCCTTTCAGTCGATCTCAGGGCTCGTCGTGGCCTCATCAACTATGCCATTGATACGGGATCGATTTCAAATACTGAAAAAGAAACGGATCCATTGCTTGTGGCTCTCGGTCATACAGCCGAGTTACTCAAACTTCCCGTGAATGAAATTGAGCTCGAATTAGTTTCAGGTTCGAATATGGCATTGATCGAAGCCGGTAATCGACTTGTTCGTGAGTATAGCGTTTGGCTCGATGTGCGAACTAAATCTATGCGCGGAGATAGCCTTGCCAAGGCTAATTTGATCATGGCACCTGCCAAGGCGCAGAGTGTAAAGATTACTGACGATATGTCATTGGAAGAATTTTTCGATACAGTCAGAAAAGAATGTGTAAGACATGTGCTGCTGAATGCATCGCAACTCGCTGCAGAAGAGGGGTATCTACCAGAGCACATTCATCAACTTCGTGTCGCTTTGCGGCGATTGCGAACGGCACTCAAATTAATGTCACGAGTCCAGAAATTTGAAGTGCAATCCTGGTCTGATCAAGCAAAATTTCTTGCATCCCAACTGGCAAAAAACCGTGATATCGATGCCATTGCAGAGAGCATCTGGCCAGAGCTACGAAAAATTAATGCACCACTGGTTGAATTTTCTGCTCATGAGGGAGTGCAGTCGCCTGCCTTGATTGTTCGCGAAAGAAAAATTCAATCATGGTTTTTGGAATTAATTGGGCGCGATCTGCAGTTGCCTGATAAAAACACACAAAAAAACACGCAGTCGCATTGGTCTAAAATTTTACCCGTTATTATAAAGTGGCATAAGAAATGCGCTAAACATGCCAAAAATTTCGCTTCACTAACGGTAGAAGAGCGGCATGAACTTCGTAAGAAAATGAAGCGATTGCGCTACAGTTTAGAATTCATTGAGAAGGAATGCAAAACTACTAAATTCCAACAGTTCAGCAAAGTATTGGCTCGTGCTCAGAATGAATTAGGTACCTACAATGATCTACAGGTCGCGTTAGAAAACTATCGCGCGATAGTGACTAAAGAGCCTGCTGCTTGGTTTGCGGTGGGTTGGTTGATTGCACAACTCAGTGAGTGTGAGGATCGCTGCACACAAGTTCTGTCAGACTTTACGGAGACTGATATACCCTGGTCAAAGGCCGCGAATTTACACCATGATAATCTTTCTTCTGTTGCAGATTCTGATAGATGAATCAAGCATTTCGGATGCTTGCTTCGAGCGCTTTTTCAAACAGTGAAGAAAGATAGTCTTTGAGTTTTGCGTCATGAACAATGAGCTTTTGTTCTAGACCTTGTGTTGACACTACCCAGTAGACTTCTTTGTCATTGATGGTGTAAATAATACCTTCTCGGTCTGTTTCAAACCATCCGAAATGCGCCCAATGCCATTCGTCTGTTTGTTTCTCGATCAGGCGTATTAGGCTAGTAATGTGTTCAGCTTTAACCTCGTCATTATCAAAAATATTTTCCCTCACTATTGGCATACCAATCCCCTAGATAGTTAAATAGTTAAATGGTTTAATTTTAAGAATAACCAATAAGTGGGTGAATTAAGCCGATACAACGCTACATCAGTTAAATGACACTATTTTTACAGGGATTAAAATATAAATATTATTCATCTTTATTAGCTTTCACAACACTATGTCGTCACCTTGAAACCATTCTGTCAATCGGTTGTCATGAAACTCACCTAATGTCCGACGATTCTTAACTTGTTCGGAAATAGGATGCCACCAGGGTTTTATTGGCTAATTTCTGCCCAGTTTGTATCGGCGCTAGCTGATCATGTTTCTCTGTTTTTAGGCATTTACTTGCTTCAGCAAGCGGGAGAGCCCTCTTGGAAAATATTTTTTCTAAAAGGATCTCTATTATTTTTTTACGTCGTGCTTGCTCCGTTTGCTGGCCCCTGGGCCGACAGATACTCGAAGAACCGAGTTATGTTCGCAGCCAATTTGGTCAAGTTGTGTGGGGCCATTTCCCTTTTGGTTGAACCTTCCGTTGTTGCATTTTTAATGATTGGTGTGGGAGCGGCAATGTACGCTCCGGCTAAGTTTGGATTGGTGACGGAGATGGTGCCATCATCCCAATTGATTCGCGCTAATGGCTGGATAGAGACGACGTTGATCTTTGCCGTTATTCTCGGTACGACGCTCGGTGGATTTTTGTCGAGTGAAGTCTTCACTCAATTCTTCCTTGGGGTTTTTCCCGTTTCAGCTGGATGGAGTTTCACGCCCGGTCTACTGATTCTTCTTGCGCTCTATCTGGTGGCAGCAGTTTTAAATGTTGGAGTTCCTAATTCAGTAACTAGGCCAGATGCCGAGATCGGCCTGCGTCGTTTTGTGCTCGCCAATCATATGCTATGGAGCGATACGATCGCGCGTATTGCATTGATTGTCACCATGTTGATTTGGGTAGTCAGTGCAGGTTTGCAATTGGTGATTATCCGCTGGCTACAGCAAGATTTTTCTTTAACTATTTCCGACTCAGCTTATCTGCAAGGTGCCACTGAAATTGCTGTTGTTGCGGGGGCATTTTTAGCTAGTAGATACGTTCAATTGCCGAGTGCGCTGCGGGTTATGCCGTTGGCGTATGTCTTTGGTGGTTTAGTGATTTTAGCTCCGATGCTCAATGACATTTATTCGGTGAGTATTCTAATGCTCGCTGTCGGGGTGGTGTTGGGATTGATTGTTGTTCCTATGAATGCACTTTTGCAGCATCGTGGAGTTAATTTGCTTCGTCCTGGTGAATCTATTGCGGTTCAAAATTTTAATGAATGTCTAGGTATCGTAGTCGCTTTAATTGTTTTGGCATTCGCTAATACAAATGGCGTGTCACCTCATATTTTGCTCATAAGTCTAGGTTTTTTTACGCTACTGATTACCTTCCTTGTTGGGTGGTTACAGCGTGTGACGCTATCAAATTCTGATTTTTTATTTCCGATGAGTAGTCTTTCAAAAGAGGGCATAAATGAAAATAATGATCGTGACTGAGGCATGGGATCCGCAAATCAATGGTGTGGTTCGTACATTAAAAATGACTACTCGACAATTAACTGATTTGGGCCATGAGGTTCAAATGCTGACACCGGATCAGTTTTTTAATATTCCTTGCCCAACGTATCCAGAAATTCGTTTGACCATTGCCTCGACGCATAAGGTACGGAAAAAAATAGATGAATTCAAACCCGATGTTTTGCACATCGCAACAGAAGGACCGCTAGGTTGGGCTGCTCGGAAAGTGGCGATTCAACGTGGATGGCCATTTAGCACGGGATTTCATAGTCGCTTTCCTGAATATATTCATATGCGCGTGAAATTTCCACTGGAATGGAGTTACAACGCTTTGAGAAATTTTCACAATGCCGGTGTGTCAACTATGGTGCCTACGGTGGCTATGCTTGAGACATTGCGTGAACAAGGCTTTACGAAAGTCATTCATTGGAGCCGAGGTGTGAACTCTGAATTATTCACACCCCATGGCGATACGATAGAAAGAGGAAATGGACCGATTTTTCTGCATGTTGGCCGCATCGCTGTTGAAAAAAGTATTGAAAATTTTCTAGCAATGGATTTGCCAGGTGAAAAATGGGTTGCTGGTGAAGGCCCTTCACGTAAAGAATTACAAAAAAAATATCCAGAGGTGCGTTGGTTTGGCTGGCTATCTGGCGAAGAATTAGCCCGTTTGTATCGCTCGGCTGATGTATTCGTATTTCCAAGCCGTACCGATACGTTTGGCTTAGTCATGATTGAAGCCATGGCGTGTGGAACGCCGGTAGCGGCTTATCCAGTAACAGGACCGATTGACGTGGTAGGCAATAGCGAGGGTGGCGTGCTGCGTGAGGACTTGCGGGTTGCTTCATTAATGGCCTTGCAGTTAGATCGCCGCAAGGTGGCTGATTATGGCGCAAAATTTTCATGGGATGCGGCTACATCGCAGTTTTTGAGTGCTTTGAGAACGATTGACAGAGCAGCGTAACGAGATCAGCACAAACTAATAAAGAATAAATATTTATGCTACTAATCTTGTTTCATGCCTGGTGACTCGATTTCTTTTTTCCAGCGTTCGGTTTGCTCACGCTGATTTTCTTCAAAATCTTTTTCTTCTTTGAGATTTTGTTCGCGTAGCCGTTGCCGTTCTTCGGATAGTTGCTCTATCTTGATTTCTAACTCCGAGCCTTTTTTATGGTTAGCTCGCGCATCAAGTTGGCTTCCGAGGGTCAGCCCGAGATAGAACCAAGCAGGGGTGGTGAGTAGCATCAATAATGACCACCAAAAGGCGATGAACCTCGAAAGCAATATCAAGGAAATCACCAAATTGACGATGCCAACACCGAAGAAGATGTACTCGCTCACGATCTGTCCTGATAGCCTATCCAGTCCGCAACAACATTAAGATCGTATAGCTTACGCGAGTATTTAAAGTTTAAATTTTGATAATGCCCTGCGACGCGTAAGGCCTTGAAATCCTATGGGTTGTGGAGCCTTGACGAAACGTGCGACCATTCTAGGGTAACAACCTGGGCTGTGTTAGTTGGGTTTCGTTAGACTATCGTTTTGACGTGTATTTTTGTAGGGTTATCAGTAGTTTCAATTATCAAAAATAAAAAATAATTAATAATTAAAGGGA
>JBIIQR010000077.1:0-6279 GCA_044341985.1 Burkholderiaceae bacterium | reverse complement strand
AGCAGCGTATTGCGTCTATGTTCGAAGGTAACTACAGCGTTAAATACCATCTTGCACCGCCGCTGCTATCGGCTAAAGATGCCAACGGCCATTTAATTAAGAGCGAATTTGGTTCGTGGGTAGGCTTGGTCTTCCCGCTGTTGGCGAAGATGCGGTTTTTACGTGGCACGTTCATCGATCCGTTCGGTCATACCGATGAGCGTAAATCTGAACGCGCTTTAATTACTCAGTATCGCGAAACGTTGACGAGTTTGCTACCGCAACTGTCAGCCGATAATTTATCGACGATGGTGGCATTGGCTAGCGTGCCAGAAGATATACGCGGTTACGGTCACGTCAAAGAACGTCATTTGCGTAACGCGCAAGAAAAACAAGCCGAGCTGTTGAAAAAATTCACGCCGATCACGACCGGTGTGCGTGAAGTAGGGCGTCACGCCGCATAAAACAAAAGGCCTCAGTGCGTATGCACTGAGGCCTCTTTGTTACTCATTAATCGCGCTAACGTAAATCAACCACCGCGTGTATTGCGCACCAATCCTCGTTGTGGGTCATAGCCTGCGGCAGCAATCATGTAAAACACGATCGTTGAAACGATAATCACGACTATCGATAGTGTGGCCACCTGCCCGTACAGCGCATAGCGCATCGCTTCTACCGCATGAGTAAATGGGTTGAATGATGCAAGTCGATAAATCCATACCGCTCCTGCATCATGCATTCTTTGTATCGGATACAGCGCAGAGGATAAAAAGAACATCGGAAAAATGACGAAGTTCATCGTGCCCGCAAAATTTTCCAGCTGACGTATGTAGACCGATAGCACTAAACCAAACGCTGACAACATCAGCGCACCCAGAATGAGAGCGGGTAGTGCAGTCACAACTTGCCAGGGTGAGAGACCGATATTCCAGATCACCACCAAAATCATAAAAGCCAGCGCCTGTATTACCGACAAAAATGCACCACCTGCCAATTTGCACGCGAGTAAATAGCTGCGCGGCAGCGGTGCAGTTAATAGCAATCGCATCACTCCCATTTCACGGTCATACACCATGGCGAGTGAGGATTGCATGCCATTGAAAAGACAGACCATCAATGCTAATCCCGGAACCATGTAGAGCCGATAGTCCAGCAGAGGATCAAATGGCATCACGCTACCGAGGTCGGGCATTTGCCGAAAACCTGCAGCGAATACCACCATCCACAATAAAGGACGCACGAGTGATGAAGCGAGGCGACCGGGCTGACGTAAAAATTTATGAATTTCACGACCGGCAATCGCTGCCAGTGCTAATCGCGCATGGAGTAATTTCATGATTTGCCCTCCGCGCGAGTTAAGTGCAAGAAGGCGGGGGTGAGCTGCGTATGCCCATTCAGCTTGATTAATTCTTTCGGTGTGCCATCGAAGCAAGTTTTACCATTAGCCATCACGATGATACGGTCAGCCGATTCGGCTTCATCGACTAAGTGAGTCGCCCACAACACTCCCATACCTCGCTCACGGCACAAGGCTTTCACGTCAGCCACGATTGCGGCTCGGGAAGCTGGGTCAATGCCTACGGTGGCTTCATCCATTAACAGTAAGGAAGGCTCAGAGAGGAGTGCGCGTGCCAGTTCGACTTTGCGTCTCATACCGCCCGACAGTTGACGACATAACTCCGACGCTCTATCGGTGAGTTCGAATCGATTTAACCAATGCTCAATTCTTTGTTTGGCTTCGACGCGCGCTATGCCGTGCAGATCACTTTGAAACTGCATGTTGGCTTTAACAGATAAATCTAAGTCCAGCGCGGGTTGTTGAAAAACGATGGCGAGTTTTGCTAAAGCTGCAATCGGATCTTGACCTATGTCGGCACCGGCAATCGTGGCCTGTCCCGAGTCAGCAACAAACAAGCCCGAGAGCATTTGGAATAAGGTGGATTTGCCTGCACCGTTAGGCCCGAGCAGAGCGACAAATTCACCAGCACGAACAGAAAAACTGACATCATCAACAGCACGACGAGCGCCGAAAGATTTACTCAGATTCGTAACAGCTAGCGTATCGGGAAACAAAGACGTTGCAGTTGACAAGCGAACTCCTGCTGTTTTTTTATGTGGAGCGATTGTAACGGTTCGATAGAAATACTGCCGGCAGCAGTATTAGGCTATAAATTCTGATTTTAGTAATTGCCAAGGCTGTCGCAGGCGCCAGTCAGCAATCCATGCTTCGGGCATTACGGCTGCGAGAGCGCCAATATCAGTGACTAGCTCGCCGAGTAAAGCACTTTGAATGCGCACGCCGTTTGTAAGGGCAGGGAAACGCGAGCTGATTTCAGCTTGAACTATGGGTGAGAGTAGCGCCTCGTTTTCGCGCCACACGCTACCGCCGACTAAAACGCATTGCGTATCAAGGGTAACGATGAGGTTATATAAGCCGCGACCAAACCACTGCGCTGCTTCACGCACTATGGCTAATGAGGTTTCATCACCTGATCGCGCCGATGAAAAAATTTTATCTAAGCTCTGACCAAGACGCAGACCGAGATTGCGTCCTCCAACTAAACTTTCCAGATCGCCGACATTCCCACAACCACACAGCGCGTCTGAAATTTCAGACATCAACATATGGCCTGCATGACCAGCGTTACCTGATTTGCCACGTAGGATATGACTATCAACACACAGACCAAAGCCTATGCCGGTACTCCACGTCACATAAATGGAATTCGACTCATTCTGAGCTGCGCCAAAACAGAGTTCACCGCGCAGCGCGGCTACGCAATCATTGTCGATGTGAATGGTCGTGAAGTGCTCACGTAAAATCGATTCTAAAGGAATGAAGGTCCAGTCATTCGGTAAATTTTTATCACGCGCTAAACCACCACACAGATTCGGTGGTGTGAGTCCGAGCAAATTATCTTGATAGTCAAATGGCCCGCAGCTACTGACGCCGATATGCTCGATGTCAGCAAAATCAATCGCCAAGCGCTGACAAGCGACTGCAAGAAGTTCTAAGGATTGGCGCGCAATGGCGTCCGGAGTGCCGCTTTTGCGAGTTGCTTGTACGAGTCGGATTAATGGACCGTCAGCATTCGCTAAGGTGATGGCTAATTTGCTGCCACCGATATCTAGAGCGGCGATAACTGAAGTCGTCATGAATAGCTAGATAGGTTCAGCAAAATCAGCTTATATTTCTGCGAGACCGGCCACTGATTTCTTGTGGTGATGGTCTCGCAGCGTGTCCAGCCAGAGAATTAAACCGTTAATGGCTTAAAGCGTAAACGCTTAGGTTTGGCACCTTCTTCGCCCAGACGTTTTTTCTTATCGGCTTCGTACTCTTGGTAGTTACCATCAAAGAAGGTGACAGTTGAGTTACCTTCGAATGCCAATATATGCGTGGCAATACGATCTAAGAACCAGCGATCATGCGAAATCACCATGACTGTGCCGGCAAACTCGAGTAGGGCATCTTCCAGCGCGCGCAATGTTTCTACATCCAGATCGTTGGAAGGTTCATCAAGCAGCAATACGTTACCGCCCATAAGCAGTGTCTTTGCCAAGTGCAAGCGACCGCGCTCACCACCGGAAAGATTGCCGACAATTTTTTGTTGATCCGAACCTTTGAAATTGAAACGTCCCAGGTAGGCACGCGAAGGCATTTCAAAACGACCCACAGTCAGGATGTCTGCACCCTGCGAGATATCGTCGAATACGGTTTTGTTATCCGAGAGAACATCACGCGATTGATCAACTAGCGAGATGTGTACGGTAGATCCAATGGCGATTTCTCCGCTGTCGGGAGTCTCTACGCCATTGATCATTCGAAACAAGGTGGATTTACCGGCTCCGTTCGGTCCGATGATGCCAACGATAGCGCCGGGTGGAATGCGGAAAGAAAGTTTATCGATCAGCAGCCTATCGCCATAGGCTTTGCTGACGTTTTTAAATTCAATGACTTCATTACCTAAGCGCTCGGCGACGGGAATAAAAATTTCTTGCGTCTCATTGCGTTTTTGGTATTCGTGTTCTGAGAGTTCATTAAAACGCGCGATACGCGCCTTACTTTTCGCCTGACGACCTTTAGGATTTTGTCGTACCCAATCGAGCTCTTTTTTCAGCGCTTTTTGTCGAGCAGATTCAGTCGATTCTTCTTGTTTGAGTCGTCCTTCTTTTTGCTCTAACCATGAACTGTAATTACCTTTCCATGGAATGCCGCTACCGCGATCCAATTCAAGTATCCATTCAGCTGCGTTATCCAGGAAGTAGCGATCATGGGTAATGCCAACGACAGTGCCGGGAAAACGTGAAAGAAATTGCTCTAACCAATCGACTGATTCTGCATCAAGGTGATTGGTTGGTTCATCGAGTAACAACATGTCGGGCTTTGAAAGTAATAGCTGACATAAAGCCACGCGACGCTTTTCACCACCCGAGAGCACATCAATTTTTGCATCCCACGGTGGTAAGCGCAGCGCATCAGCAGCTACTTCAAGTTGTAGTTCCAGATTACCGCCATCGGCTGAAGAGATAATCGCTTCGAGTCGTGCTTGTTCAGTGGCGAGCGCATCGAAATCCGCATCGGGCTCTGCGTAGGCTGCATACACAGCGTCAAGTTTTGCGCGAGCGTCGAAGGCTTCGCCGAGGCCACTTTCAACGGCTTGTCGCACCGTCATAGTCGGATCCAGCTGAGGCTCCTGCGGCAGATAACCAATTTTAAGATTGGGCATAGGCGTGGCTTCGCCTTCGATATCCTTATCGATACCCGCCATAATTTTTAGTAGGGTCGATTTTCCAGAACCATTCAGACCGAGCACGCCGATTTTTGCGCCGGGGAAAAATGATAAGGAAATATCTTTAAGAATTTGGCGTTTGGGCGGAACGATCTTGCCCACGCGATTCATGGTGAAAACGTAATTAGCCATGGTGAATTGTCTAGTAGGAAAATAAATCTGACAGTCAAGACTGCGAAGCCGTCAGAGGATACCCGAAGGGCGAGCTGTGGTACAGATCAATCCGGATTAGTAGCGCTGGTACTGGGTTTCCAAGAGTGCCATAAGCCCTGAACGGAATAAACAAATAAACCAGCCCAAATCAGCGCAAAGCCAATCAGACGATTCCCGCCGAAAGGCTCATGGTACAGCCAGATACCTAGCAGCAGCTGTATGCTCGGGCCGATGTATTGCAAAAGTCCTAGCATGGACATTGGAATGCGGCGAGCCCCGAAGGCAAACAGGAGTAGCGGCACGGCTGTGATGGGGCCCGCTGCAAACAGCAAGGCACTCAGAACGGGATCGCCCGCGGTGAAGGAATGAGACGAGCCGCTATTGGGTAGTAGTAAAAATAAGGCGGCGAGCGGTAGCATCACCAAAGTTTCAACCGCTAAGCCTTCTAAGGGGCCCAATGGAGCGGTTTTTCGCAGTAGGCCGTACAAGCTAAAGGTGACAGCGATAGTCAGGCCTATCCATGGCAACTGGCCTACACCTAGCGTCAACCAAATTACCCCGCTCGCAGCAAACGCAATCGCTAACCACTGCGCATTGCGTAGACGCTCGCCTAACATGATGCCAAACAAAATATTGAATAAAGGCGTGATGAAATAACCGAGACTGGCATCGATAATGCGTTGTTCACCAACGGCCCACACATAGACCACCCAGTTGGTGGCTAGCATGGCCGCACTGGCGACGAAAACAAGTCCTATGCGAGGCTGCTGCGCTATCTTGCTTAACCATGACCACTGCTTGCGCACAGCCAGTATGACAAGTACTAACAAGATCGACCAAATCACTCGATGCGAAAGAATTTCTAGCGCGGGGATGTTTTGAAATAGCCTCAAATAGAGCGGAAAAATCCCCCACATAGTAAATGCGGCGGCGGTGCTGAGTATGCCAGCGAGCATTAGGGATCCAGACCGAGAGAAAGTTGAGGAGACGGCTCACTTGATTTGCTTGTCTTTGCTTCCACCTCAAGACGAGACGTAGTGTCATTCATAGTGTTGGCGATCGACGATTTTGCAGTTTGTCGCGATCGTCCTTCGCGAAAAGGGTGACGGCTACCATGTTTGATGAACACTTGTCGCGCTTCTGTTCGCATAGAAGGATTACGCACCAGCGGCCACAAGGTGTCGCGCGCATGTTTTGCGGTTAGCAAATGATCGACGATAGGTAAAGGGTAGGTACTGCCTATGGTTACAGAAATTTCGCGCTGTAGCTCAGTTGGCATCGTCCACGGTTGAAAAATAAATTCATTCGGTACGCTGCGTAGCTCAGGTAGCCAGCGCTTGACGAATATACCTTTAGG
>JBIIQR010000076.1:0-6291 GCA_044341985.1 Burkholderiaceae bacterium | reverse complement strand
ATGGAATAAAGATGTCTTTTTGCCGACAGTAGGCAAACGTGGTGGCGCCATTATTGAAGCACGCGGACTCTCCTCTGCTGCATCTGCGGCCAATGCTGCGATTGATCATGTTCGTGATTGGGTGCTCGGCACCAACGGTAAATGGACCACGATGGGAATTCCGTCCGATGGTTCTTACGGCATTCCAAAAGATGTGATGTTTG
Organism: Burkholderiaceae bacterium; assembly: GCA_044341985.1. Lineage (GTDB taxonomy): Bacteria > Pseudomonadota > Gammaproteobacteria > Burkholderiales > Burkholderiaceae_D > Pernthalerella. The sequence goes on along the minus strand of JBIIQR010000076.1, from coordinate 6,088 downwards.
GTTTTCCAGTCACCACGCAAAATGGTGAATACACGATTGTGCAAGGACTCGAGATTGACGCATTCTCACAAGAGCGCATCAACATCACGCTGAAAGAACTGACTGAAGAAAAAGACGGCGTTAAGCACCTGCTGCCGTAACTCCGCTGCGCGTAGGTAGGCCAAGCGGTCTACCTGCGCCTTCAATAACCCGCACTACTGTTCCACTCTTCCCTCATGCACGCATCCGAGGTTTTGTTTCAGGGTACCCACCTTCCGGTTGCTATACCGGTCTGCGATCATTACGCAGGCTCAGAAAAATTGATGCGCAAATCGCTCGCGCTTCAGCATGAGCTTGGCCCCGTATTCGATATTACGTTCGATTGTGAAGATGGCGCGGCTGCAGGCAATGAAGCGGCGCATGCGAAACTCGTTGGCGAACTCCTAGCTAGTTCAGACAATCGGTTCAATCGTATAGGCGCACGCGTGCATGATGCGGATAGCCCTTTCTTCGAGCACGATGTAACGACTATCTGCAAACTAGCCGCCGACAAACTGGCCTACCTCGTTATCCCCAAGGTAGAAAGTCTCATTCAACTCAAATCAGCGGTTAAAACCATAGTGCATCATGCATCAGCTGCAGGCCGCCCTGACTTGCCTATTCATGTTCTTATTGAAACCCACCAGGCTCTGCATCAGGTGTGGGATATTGCAGGGTTGGCAGGTATTGAGTGTCTGTCGTTTGGCGTCATGGATTTTGTTTCAGCGCACTTCGGCGCTGTGCCTGGTGATGCGATGCGTAGCCCGGGCCAATTTAGTCATCCGCTAGTGACGCGTGCCAAAGTAGAAATATCGGCTGCTTGTCACGCACATGGCAAAATCGCATCGCATAATGTGTGCACTGAAATTAGAGATCTGTCGGTGGTCGCCAGCGATGCTACTCTGGCGTGTCGGCAGTTTGGTTACCAACGCATGTGGAGTATTCACCCTGACCAGATCAAACCGGTACTGGCAGCCTTTGCTCCGACAGCGTATGAAACAGAAGATGCAGCTGCAATTTTGCTCGCTGCACGGGCCAATCATTGGGGGCCGATCCAACACCAAGGTAAGCTACACGACCGAGCAAGTTATCGCTATTACTGGACCGTATTAAAGCGGGCCAAACAAACCGGGCAGGCGTTGCCAGAAAAGGCGGACGAACTGCTCTAATTAAACGTAATACACAGGAGGCAGTATGCGATATGTGATTTTTGTTTTTGTCGTCACTGCCTCATTGCTGAGCGGATTAGCTAACGCTGCACAAACTGACCTGATCTGCGAATACGGGCTACGCATGTCGATCGCAGGCGACCACAGAAAAGACAGTGTGATTGAAATGATTTGGCAGGGCTACGTTTACCGGATGAAGCGAGTCGCCACGTCGACGGGAGTCAATCGATTCGAGCATCCTCAAAGCGGACTCATCTGGATCAGCATACCTTCCAAAGCCATGCTGCTAGATGGTCAAGAAGGGTCGCCCGTCGTGAGTGAATGCATAACGGTAGCACGAGCAAAATAATAATTCACGTGAGCAGCACGCTCACTAGACGATGATAAGTACCAAATAAGTAGCAAAGCTAGTTCAAGATTTCGATTAAAAATAAGGAGTGCACATGTCGCATAACACGCTTAAAACGCTCAAAGAATTCAAGATTTCCGGAACTAAAAAAGGCAAATTTTATTCATTGCCAGCACTGAAAAAATCCACTGGGATCGATATTGATCGTCTGCCGGTTTCTATTCGCATTGTGCTTGAATCGGTATTGCGTAACTGCGATGGTAAAAAAGTCACCGAAGCCCATGTGCGTCAGCTCGCTAGCTGGAAGCCGAATGCCGCTCGAACCGATGAAATTCCTTTTGTCGTAGCACGTGTTGTTCTACAAGATTTTACTGGTGTACCTCTTTTGGCCGACCTTGCTGCTATGCGCGGCGTCGCCTCCAAAATGGGCAAAAATCCTAAAAACATTGAGCCACTGGTACCGGTCGATCTGGTGGTTGATCACTCTGTGCAGATTGATCACTTCCGCGATAAAAATGCGCTCGATCTCAACATGAAGCTGGAATTCAAGCGCAATAACGAGCGCTATCAGTTCATGAAATGGGGCATGCAAGCGTTCGATACCTTTGGCGTTGTGCCACCAGGCTTTGGGATTGTTCACCAAGTCAATCTCGAATATTTAGCACGCGGTGTGCACCATCGTGAAGGCGTTTATTACCCTGATACCTTGGTCGGTACCGACTCGCACACCACTATGATTAACGGCATAGGTGTAGTTGGCTGGGGTGTGGGTGGTATTGAAGCGGAAGCCGGCATGCTGGGTCAGCCTGTGTATTTCCTAACTCCCGATGTCGTCGGTGTAAACCTCACCGGCGTATTGCGTGAAGGTGTCACTGCAACGGATTTAGTGTTGACTATCACTGAGATGCTGCGTAAAGAAAAAGTCGTTGGTAAGTTTGTCGAATTTTTCGGCGAAGGTACGCAGTCATTGTCACTGACCGATCGCGCCACCATCGCTAACATGGCACCAGAATACGGCGCCACCATGGGCTTTTTCCCAGTGGACGAAGCAACCATAGATTATTTCCACGGCACTGGTCGCACCAAAGCAGAAATTGATGCGTTCGAATCCTACTTCAAAGCACAAGGCCTGTTTGGTATTCCTAAGTTAGGCGAGATTGATTACAGCAAAACAGTAGCGCTTGATCTAACAAAAGTTGCGCCTTCATTAGCGGGTCCAAAGCGTCCTCAAGATCGTATTGAAATTGGTCATGTGAAAGATACGTTTAAAGATTTGTTCGCCAAACCGATCGCTGACAATGGCTTTAATAAAAAGGCCGATGATCTCGATGCTGAGTACACTAACTCCGATGGCGTCAAGCTTCACAACGGTGATGTGCTGATTGCCGCAATTACTTCGTGCACCAACACCTCTAATCCTAGCGTGCTACTGGCAGCTGGCTTGCTCGCCAAAAAAGCGGTTGCTCTTGGATTAAAAGTATCACCGCACATCAAGACATCACTGGCTCCAGGATCGCGCGTAGTGACTAAATATCTCGAAGCAGCGGGTCTGATGCCTTACCTTGAAGAGCTCGGTTTCGGCGTAACTGCGTATGGTTGCACCACTTGTATCGGTAACGCAGGCGATCTCACACCAGCGATGAACGAAGCTATCGTCAAAAACGATGTGGTAGCTACGGCAGTGTTATCGGGCAACCGCAACTTCGAAGCGCGTATTCACCCTAACATTCGTGCAAACTTTTTGGCTTCACCTCCACTCGTCGTCGCCTATGCCATCGCGGGTAACGTAACCACTGACCTTATGACTCAACCTTTGGGTAAAGGTAAAAATGGTCAAGACGTTTACATCGGTGATGTGTGGCCTACCAGTGCAGAAATTCAGAAGCTGATGAAATTCGCTATGAATGCGAAAACATTCAAAGCCAATTACGCTGATGTGAAAGGTACGCCGGGTAAGTTATGGGAAGACATCACCGGTGTTGCCGAAGGTCAAATCTACAACTGGCCTAAGTCAACCTACATCGCTGAGCCACCCTTCTTTGAAAATTTCACTATGCAACCAAAGGCTGCGGCAACGGGTATTCAGTCGGCTAGAGCGCTCGGCGTATTCGGCGACTCAATCACTACCGATCACATTTCTCCTGCAGGCTCGATCAAAGAATCGAGTCCCGCCGGTAAATGGCTGCAAGAAAACGGTGTGCTGAAAGCTGATTTCAATTCGTATGGCTCACGTCGTGGCAATCACGAAATCATGATGCGCGGCACATTCGCCAATGTCCGTATCAAGAATTTGATGATCCCTGCACAACCTGATGGTGCGCGCGTTGAAGGTGGCATCACTCTTCATCAACCTAGCGGCCAGGAAATGTCAATTTATGACGCCGCCATGAAATACATTGCTGATGATGTTCCCACCATGATTTTCGCAGGCGAAGAATATGGCACAGGCTCATCACGTGACTGGGCTGCTAAAGGTACGCAACTGCTCGGCGTTAAAGCTGTCGTTGCACGTTCATTCGAGCGGATTCATCGTTCTAATTTAGTCGGTATGGGTGTATTGCCGTTACAATTCATCGGCAACGATAGCGTTGATACACTCAAGATCACCGGCGAAGAAAGCTTCGATTTAATCGGGCTTGAGCATGACATCAAGCCGCAACAAGAAGTGACCTTAGTCATTAAGCGCGCTAATGGTCAGAGCCAACACGTGAAGGTATTACTGCGTATTGATACACCGATTGAGGTGGACTACTATCGTCACGGAGGTATTTTGCCTTTCGTGCTGCGACAGCTTCTGGCAGCCTAAAGCGCTAAAACTACCCGGATAGTGAATCGATCTATCCGGGTAAATTTTTACTACTAATTATTCTTCTTAGGTACGGACATCACCATGTGGAAAATCCTTGTTGCTTTCATCATATTTGCCGCGGTTTCTCTAACGCTTGTCTTCAAAATGGGAGACAAAGTTGATATGCAAGGCGAAGCGGGAGGCCAAGCAGAACACGCTGCTCCTGCCACATCTCCTGGAGCAGCCCCGGCGCCCGCTGATGCTCCTGCAGCAGCGGCCCCAGCGACAACTTCAACAGAAGAGAAAAAATAAATCGACTGCGTTAATGGCGGTCTAGCGCCGCCATTATTAACAGGGCGTTAATTTCAAACGCCTTGCTTTACTTTAGAATCCTGTTCCGATTAGGCGCCGAATAGGCATGTAATGGCATTTAGTTGAGTATTAGCCATTTTCGCGCTGCAATCGACCTTATGCACGTTGCTCATCAACCGGAACATGACCATGCGTCGCTCGCTCAAAAACCCCACAAGAAAATTTTCAGCGGATAGCCAAAATGTGGCCACCTTAGCGCAATCACTGGCCACCTCAGGTAGTCGACTAGAACGTCGTCACTGGGAAAATCTTATCGATCAAAGCCTTGAAAAACTATTGGGTAACAATCAACAGCAGGCGATTGATAGTGCGCTTGATCATTTATTTCATACCGACCCATTAGCGTATGAAGTGCTGCTCGATGGCGTCGAAACCAGTAGCTCCAGCTGTACTCAAACCCATGATGGGAAAGTCTACAAAGGATTGCTGCTAGCTTTTCCAATTATTGCTTGGACTCGCTATGCGATTCCCTCTGGGCAGATATCCGCAGCGCAAATGCAAACTGTGTTGGCTCATCTGCACGGCCACATCATTGCGCAAGGAACGCATGCTGCATTAGCTCCGGCACTGCTCTCTATTGATCAACTACCCCGAAGTTATTGCGACACGTTTTTGCTCACTCGTCGTATGGTCGATGCAGCGTTACATGGAAAGGCTCTGCAACTACCAACCGAACTACCCGAAACTGCGCCCTTTTTGGCTGATACTCGCTATCTGCTGATTGCCGTCGCCGCCGAAGTAAAAAAACCCTTGCTGCGCTGGGAAGAAGAGGAAGCCGGCATTAACACGCAACTCAGTCGGCGCAACGTTCTTGAACAATGGCAAACACAAGCTGGGCCTAATGTTCAAACGTTACTACCTGGTTGCGGGATTGATTTGCTGCTACCCGAGTCGTATTACGTTGCGTGTCGCGAAGCCGACAAGGCCGTACGGCCCATTTCGCTCAAAGCCGCTGTTCATTACCTAACTCACTCACTATCGATTGAAGCCAATCAACTCTCCGCTGTTGTTGCTGCGATTGGTGATCAAGCCAATGCCATGCGCGTCGACGAGTATAGAATCAGCTTTAGTCTGAGTAGCAATTCAGATGTGTACTATGGAGTCGTCTGGCCGCTCTATGATGAAGAAAGTGCTGATGATGAAGTGCCTGTCGATGTAACACGTCGGCCTGGCCTACCTCCACCGCTATCTCCACTCCAGCAAATCGTCGCTTCGTTACGTGAAGGTGGCGTGACCAAAATACACAATGCAGATACCGTTTTTTCTCCTGAATTTTGTGATGATTGTGGCGCACCTTTATTTTGTGACTCTGTAGAAGAAATGGTCCATGCAGAGATGCCAGAGGACATAGGTCAAAACACTGGACATCTTCACTAGCGAATTAAACACGTC
>JBIIQR010000073.1:0-6466 GCA_044341985.1 Burkholderiaceae bacterium | reverse complement strand
GAGCCGCGATTAAGCCGGGAAGCTACAGGCTTGAGCCCGGTACCAATCCGATTGGCTTACTCGACCAGCTCGTACGCGGCAATACCATCAAAGAATCGATCACCATTATTGAAGGTTGGACCTTTCTTCAAATGCGCGCCGAGCTAGCTAAGCAAAAATGGTTAAAGCAGGAAAGCGCAAATTTACCTATCGAGGAATTGCTGGAAAAAGTCGCGCCAGGCTTTCCACATCCCGAAGGCATTTTTTATCCCAGCACCTATGTTTTTGAGCGCGGCACCAGTGATCTGACAATCTACCAACAAGCGCACCAGCAACTCATGAAAAAGCTCAAACAATCGTGGGCTAATCGCGCGGCTGATTTACCCTACGATAATCCGTATGAGGCGCTGATCATGGCGTCTATCGTAGAAAAAGAAACGGGCAAAGCCGCTGAGCGAGCAAAGATCGCTTCCGTATTTGTTAATCGCATGCGGCGCGGCATGTTGCTGCAAACTGATCCGACGGTTATCTACGGCATGGGCGAACGTTTCGATGGCAACATCCGTAAACAAGATTTGCAGACTGACACCCCCTACAATACGTATACACGTAGTGGATTGCCACCAACACCGATCGCATTGCCCGGCAAAGATGCGATTGATGCCGCATTAAATCCTGCACCGGGTAAGGATTTGTATTTTGTGGCCAGAGGTGACGGCAGTAGTCAGTTTTCAGATAACCTTGATGACCACAACAAAGCCGTCAACAAGTATCAGCGCAGATAGTCATAAACGAGGGCATAGCTAGCAGGCATTCATGGTTAAAGGCAAGTTCATTACCTTCGAAGGTATCGATGGTGCAGGTAAATCTACTCACGTTGAAACGATTTCCGCGTATTTGCGCGCCAAAGGAAAAACCGTTGTTACTACGCGCGAGCCTGGAGGCACTCCGTTAGGTGAGCGCTTGCGTGAAATTTTATTGCATGAGCCCATGCATCTTGAAACGGAAGCGTTACTGATGTTTGCTTCACGGCGCGAGCATATAGCTACATTGATTGCCCCTGCGTTGGAGCGAGGAGACTGGGTTATTTCGGATCGTTTTACCGATGCCTCATTCGCCTATCAAGGAGGCGGACGACAATTATCAACGCATAAGCTCGACATACTCGAGCAATGGGTACATGCCGACTTTCAACCCCATTTAACTCTGCTGTTCGACGTGCCACTAGACGTCGCCAGAGCGCGCCTGGATAACACCCGAGCGCTAGATAAATTTGAACGAGAAAAACACGATTTTTTTGAAAAAGTACGTAATGCTTATCTGCAGCGTGCTGCGCAATTCCCGCAACGCATACGCGTGGTGGACTCCACCCAGCCACTTGCCAACGTAAACCAGCAAATAGAACACTTGATCGATCAGCTGGATGAGTGATTTTCTTTATCCTTGGCAGGCCAATGATTGGCAGCGCTGGCAACAAATGCGCGAACGCATGCCGCACGCCCTATTGATTCATGGTTCGAATGGGATTGGCAAAGTCGATTTTGCAGAACATGCCGCCCGATCTTTGCTGTGCGAATCGCCGTCGGTCGATGGCCATGCTTGCGGCACCTGCGCTTCCTGCGGCTGGTTTGAACAGTACAGTCACCCCGACTATCGTCGTGTACGGCCTGAGGCCTTAGATGCGGAAGATGAAGACGATGCTTCCAGCGAGAGCGAAGAAAGCAGCACTAAAAAATCTGCTAGCAGCAAAACACCTTCGCGCGATATCCGTATTGAGCAAATTCGTTCTTTAGCGAGCTTCATGAATGTATCAACGCATAGAGCCGGTCGTCGAGTTATCTTGCTTTATCCCGCTGAAGCCTTGAATGCGCCTTCAGCAAACGCTTTATTAAAAACCTTGGAAGAGCCCCCACCGGATACCGTTTTTTTATTGGTCTCGGATCGTATCGACCGCTTATTACCCACCATACGTTCGCGTTGCAGACAATTCGCAATGGCTATGCCCGACGCAGCAGCAGCACACGATTGGCTCAAGACCCAGGGCTTAGATGACGCACAACGCTGGCTGGCAGAGCAGGGTGGCGCACCTTTAGCAGCGTTGGAGGCTTCACAAGGTGAATTCGCTGAAGCTCAACATGACTTGCTAACTCAATTAGCTAAACCCGATCTTGCTTCGGCCTTAAGCGTGGCAGATCGGCTACAAAAAATCGCTCTCTCGCAACTGCTGGCATGGCAACAACGCTGGCTCTATGATCTTCTGGCGATTAAGCTCGCCGCGCGTGTACGCTACTACCCAGAGCATCGCAGCAGCCTCGCCGCGCTGGCCGCACGAGTCACGGTCGACCGACTTCAAAAAGCTGTCCGCGATGCCGCCTCGCGCCGCGCCGTTTCAGAGCATCCTTTGTCGGCAAAGCTTTTCATTGAAGACATGCTGCTAGAGTACGCCGAGCTATTTCGGTAAAACGCACCAGCGACGATGAGTCGAAGCTAGCGTTGGGCGTAAGCTAGTTTTTCGAATGGACCGGATCGCCGTGCAAGAATTTTCAAGCTCTTCAGATGCGTCTTTACTCCGCCCCTCCGTTGTTTCACTCTCAATACGCGATCGCGCTGCGCTGTATGCCGCCTACATGCCATTTCTGCGTAACGGTGGAATTTTTGTACCGGGTAACCGCGTCTGCAAGTTAGGCGATGAAGTCTTTTTACTTCTCAGCTTGATGCAGGATGAGCAACGCTATCCAATTGCCGGCAAGGTGGTATGGATCACGCCCATGGGAGCAGGTAATCGTCATACGCAAGGATTTGGCATCCAGCTGCCAGACGACGATTCTGGACGTCGGCTACGTCAGCGTATAGAAGAGTTGTTAGGTACGGCGCTAGGCTCAACACGATCTACCCATACGATGTGAGCTAGCAGCGTACAATACGGCGGGTTCGCATTTGATCGGCTGTTTTTATGTTTGTTGACTCTCACTGCCACATTAATTTCCCCGAGTTGGCCGAAAGGCTACCTGAAATTTTAGCCACGATGCAGGCTAATCAGGTCAGCGACGCCTTGTGCGTTTCGGTGACCTTGCCCGAATTCCCTCAGGTGTTGGCACTCGCCGAAGCCTATCCCAATATTTATGCATCGGTTGGCGTACATCCAGATTACGATGACACGCCCGAACCAAGCACCGAACAATTAGTCGAGCTGGCTCAGAATCCGCGCATCGTGGCCATCGGTGAAACGGGTTTGGATTATTTTCGTATGAAAGGTGATCTTGAGTGGCAGCGTGAACGCTTTCGCGTTCATATCCGTGCCTCTCGCGCCTGCGCTAAGCCGCTGATTATTCATACTCGCAATGCCTCTGAAGATACGCTACGCATAATGCATGAAGAAAAAGCCGGTACTGACCAAGGCGGCGTGGCCGGTGTCATGCACTGTTTTACAGAATCGCTAGATGTCGCCAAAGCCGCAATCGCGATGGGATTTTATATTTCATTTTCTGGCATCGTGACCTTCAAAAACGCCAAAGATCTACAAGCCGTTGCGCGTGCGGTGCCTTTGGAAAGAATGCTGATTGAAACGGATTCGCCGTATCTGGCGCCAGTGCCCATGCGCGGCAAGACTAATGAGCCGGGCTTTGTACGGCATGTTGCTGAATATTTGGCCGACTTGAAGGAAGTGCCCCTCGCCACGCTGGCAGCCGCTACGACAAGTAATTTCAAAACGCTGTTTCAAATCCCGCACTAATTTTTCGGGGGCTTGGATAATGTTATGAGCGATCATCCACACAACCCTTCCAGGCGCCAATTATTTGCCGCGGCCTTGTTACCAGGTTTAGAAAAACTGTTGGAGCCACTCGCACGCAAATCGAATTCCTACGAAGAGTGGTTTGCTGCGATAGAAATCGATGATGCGTTGCGTTGTCAACTGCTGCTGCAACGAGGTTTTGATCCCAACACTATCGAGCCAGAGCGGCTGGATACAGCATTAATACTATCCGTTCGACACCGAGCATGGAAAGTGTTTGCTTTGCTGCTAAAACATCCGGATGTACAGCTCGATGCACGTTCGCGCAATGGTGATACGGCACTTATGATTGCCGCTTTTAATGGCGATACTAAAGCAGCACTAGAGCTTATCGATAAAGGTGCGGAAATTAACCGACCCGGTTGGACGGCACTGCATTACGCCAGTGCCGTTGGTAATGTAGTGCTGATGCGAAAATTAATCGAGAACTCAGCCTATATTGATGCTGAATCACCCAACAAGACTACGCCCTTGATGATGGCTGCTCGTGCAGGTCATTTATCCTCAGTACAATGTTTGATTGATGAAGGTGCTGACGTTACTGCGAAAAATGAACTTGGCTTAAATGCGATTGATTTTGCCAAATCTCAAAATCACACAGCGATTATTAAATTACTCGAACGCTATGTACAGAAAGCAGAAACTAAAGCAGACGCTAAAGCTGATACTAAAGAGTCACATGAAACGCCCCCTCAAATAACCCAGCCGATAAACTCTTCAAATTCACCTGAAGAATTTTATAAAGATCCTCCTCAGCCCGTAATCGAAAGCGAAACTGAAACTCAAAAGTAATTTTTCTAAAGATTTTGAATCAAAGTAGCGTTCATTATCAAGCCATCGTCAGTTTCTGTTGATCTGCATTCCTTCTTGTTGAAACTACAAAGACATTCCCTAGTCTGAATTCAGCCGGGATGTCCCGTCTTTGTTGTCGCGACAAATAATTCAAGGAGGACTTATGCGCAAATCTTTCACCAGCAGTTTATTTTTGCTGATGATTTCAGCTACGTGGGCCCATGCTGAGACATCGACTTCTCAAGGCATCAGAGAAAGTAACGATCCTCAGCGAGCTCAAGAAATAGAAAACAATGCCCGCCAGATATCAGGGCAAAGCACCAGCGAATCCGGTGCGACAGGCGCCGCTACTGAGTCTGAAAAGGCACCTGGCAAAAAGAAGAAATCTCGTTCAAAGTCCCATAAGAAAATGCATAAACACTCTAGCTCGGGCGCTTCTAAGGCGGACAATACTGACACTGGGACAGAAAAAAATAGCTCAGGTAACAGCAATTCTGGTAACAACTCAGACTATCGGTCTGGAAATAACTCGGGCAACAGCTCGGGTAGCAGTAACTCAGGCAGCAACTCAGACTATAGCCTTGGTACTAAATCCGGTAATAGCAATTCAGGTAGTAATGCAGAGCCGGCAGCAGCTACTAGTCCGGGTGATAGCTCGGGAAATAACTACGAGATTGTCAAACCCAGGGAATAATCGGCCGGTATAAGGTGGGCGCTGTGGTTCTGCTACAGTGCCCACATGAAGAAAATTTCCCTAGACCGTATGCTGCAATCGCAGGGCTTCGGCACGCGCAAATATTGCCGCCAGCTGATAGCCGAAGGTGAGCTCAGCATCGATGGCCAGGTCGTCACCGACTATAAACAGGAAGTCGACCTCAGCGATTTGCAATTTCGGCTATTCGACGAAGATTGGCAGTACCGTGAGCATATTTATATTGCGCTAAACAAGCCTTCTGGTATTGAGTGTTCGCGCAAACCTAGCAATCATCCTGGCGTAATGACTTTGCTACCCGAGCAATTTAGCTGGCGCGATGTGCAAGCGATCGGCCGCCTCGATCACGATACGACTGGTTTGTTATTACTCTCCGATGATGGCGCATTCAATCACGCCATGTCTTCGCCCAAACGGCATGTTCCCAAGTTATATCGTGCTACCACCGCAGAACCCGTAACTCAGGAATTAATTGACTCGTTACTTAAGGGCGTGCAGCTCCATGATGAGCCGCATCCCTTAGCTGCGGTGTCTTGCATGGCACGTGGCGAGCATCAACTAGAAATCGTCGTAGAACAGGGCAAGTACCACCAAGTTAAACGTATGCTGGCCGCTGCCGGTAATCACTGCCAAGCCCTGGAGAGAATTGCTATCGGTCGTTTAACATTAGAAGCGCTCGAACTCAGTGAAGGCGAGTGGTGCTACCTACAGGCGAGCGACCTAGAATTACTCTAAACATTGAAGGAATTTTTCACATGACGACACCATCATCACACTTGCGCACAGTCGCGCGCATCATCACAGCAATCAGTACGTCTGATGGTGCTGGTGTCAGGTTGCGGCGCAGCATTGGTAATGGTGATGGTACGCGCCTTGATCCTTTTTTGATGCTCGATGAATTCTCATCAGACAACCCCGGTGATTACATCGCAGGTTTTCCATCGCACCCGCATCGAGGCTTCGAGACCGTAACCTACATACTCGATGGTCATATGCGGCATGAAGATCATCTCGGTAATCAAGGTGATTTGAAAAGCGGTGGTGTGCAGTGGATGACGGCAGGGCGGGGTATTATTCACTCAGAAATGCCCCAACAAGAAGAAGGGCGCATGCGCGGTTTTCAACTCTGGATCAATCTTCCAGCCAAAGAAAAAATGAAACCTGCGGGCTATCGTGATATTGCGCCTGAA
>JBIIQR010000071.1:0-6530 GCA_044341985.1 Burkholderiaceae bacterium | reverse complement strand
ATACCCGTACCCACGCACATTGTCACCATGCCGTATTTGAGTTTGCGTTTACGCAGTCCATGTATAACGGTGGCGGAACGAATAGCACCCGTCGCACCCAAAGGGTGACCCAACGCTATCGCGCCACCTAAAGGGTTCACTTTGCTCATATCGAGACCCAAGTCATGACTGACCGCGAGTGCTTGCGCAGCAAAAGCTTCGTTTAGTTCTATCCAATCGAGATGATTTAGCGTCAAGCCGGCAGAGGCTAATGCCGCTGGAATCGCTTCCTTCGGACCGATACCCATAATTTCTGGCGGCACGCCACGCACTGCAAACGAAACAAAGCGCGCTAGTGGAACGAGGTTGAACTGCTTCAGAATTTTTTCGCTAACGATAATAAGGACACCTGCTCCATCCGATGTTTGCGAGCTATTCCCTGCTGTCACTGAACCCTTTGCAGCAAATACCGGTTTTAATTTCCCCAGTGCTTCCAGTGTGGTGTCAGGACGAATACCTTCATCATCAGTAATCGTTTGAGTGTGTATGTCGACCTGTCCGCTGCTTAAGTTAGGTAATCGCTGAATGACATCAATAGGAATAATTTCATCGGCACGTTCGCCACTTAATTGCGCTGCATGTGCTCTACGATGCGATTCAAGCGCGAATTCATCTTGAGATTGTCGCGAAATTTTCCATTGGGTTGCGACTTTCTCTGCTGTCAAACCCATGCCATAGGCCATACCCATATTTTCATCGCTGAACACACCCATGTTGATCGACGGGTGATAACCCATCATAGGCACAACGGACATAGATTCAACACCGGCGGCGATCATGACATCCGCTTCACCAACACGTATGCGATCAGCTGCCATAGCTACGGCGGATAAACCGGAAGCACAATAGCGGTTAACGGTGACACCACCTACGGTCTTGGGCAAACCTGCAAGCAGAACAGACATACGCGCGACATTCAAACCTTGCTCTGCTTCAGGAAATGCGCAACCGACAATCGCATCTTCTATCAGCTTAGGATCAAGCGTTGGTACCTGCGCTAAAGCAGCTTGCAATGCGTGAACCAGCAAATCATCAGGGCGCATATGACGAAACACACCACGCGGCGCTTTACCTATGGGAGTTCGCACGGCGGAAACGATATAGGCATCCTGAAGCTGTTTAGTCATGATGAATTCCTGTGTAATGAATCAGCAATAGCTCTGCTTTAATTTCGTACGGGTTTACCGGTCTGCAGCATACCCATGATGCGCTCTTGTGTTTTTGGATGCGCTAGCAATGCCATAAAGCCTTTGCGTTCTTTATCCAGCAACCATTGCTCACTCACCTGACTACCAGGATCTATATCACCACCACACACCGTATCAGCGATGAGTGTCGCGATATGTTCATCATGTGCAGAAATAAAACCACCATCGCGCATATTGATGAGTTGTGCCCGAATAGTGGCGATGCCATACCGGCCCGTTACTGGAATCAGTGAGGACAAAGGAGGACGATAACCGGCTTGAGCTAATGCTACCGCTTGCGCTTTAGCGACATGTAGTAATTCATACGGATTGAGCACAATCACATCACCACGCGAGAGATAGCCCATTTTTTTAGCTTCGGGTGCCGACTTAGATACTGCTGCTGTGGCTGCTGCTGTAAATCGATTTTTTAAAAATTGAAGAATGTCATTCCCTTTGGCTTCGCGTGCAGAGCGTAAAGCGATCTCTTTCAAGCCACCGCCCGCTGGCATTAACCCAACGCCTACTTCGACTAAACCGATATACGATTCCAACAACGCAACTCGACGACTAGCATGCATTACTAATTCGCAGCCACCACCTAAAGCAATGCCGCCGACGGCTGCAACAACCGGTACGTTGGCATATTTAACGCGCATCATCGCGCGCTGAAAATTCGCCACGACTTGATCGATCGCTTTCAAACCACCGGACATAAAGACAGGCAACATGGCCTGCAAATCAGCGCCGGCTGAGAACGCACCACCTTCTGCTGAATCAGCTTGCCAGATAACGAGTGAACCGAAATGTTGCTCCGCTTCGGTGACAGCGCGCTCTATACCGGCGATAACTTCTGGGCCCATCACATGTAACTTCGTTTTAAACGACAACACCAATACATCATCATCTTGATGCCACAATCGAACGGAGGCATCTTCATGCACAGTCACACCGGCTGTTGCGCCAGTAGCTAACGATTCACCGACTAATGATGCGCGGAATAGTTGCCGTTGATAGACAGGTAATGCGGATCTGGCTATGTACGATTTCTGTATAGGCGACCATGAACCCTGCCCTGTATGGACTGATGTGCGCCCATCAAACACCCAAGCAGGCAACGGCGCGTTCGACAACGCATGGCCTTCGTCAATATCTTGCTTTACCCATTGCGCCACTTGCTGCCAACCGGCTTGCTGCCACAATTCAAAAGGGCCCTGCTTCCAACCAAAACCCCAACGCAGCGCAAAATCAATATCACGCGCTGTCTCAGCGATGGACTCAAGATGCACGGCGATGTAATGAAATGAATCGCGGAAAATCGCCCACAAAAATTGAGCTTGCGGATTAGTTGATTCGCGCAATGATTTCAAACGTTTAGCCGGATCTTTTTCTTTTAAAATTCGGCCAATTAACTCATCGGTTTTAGCGCCTGAAGCAACGTAATCTTGTTTGGTGGCGTCGTAGCGCAAAATATCTTTGCCCACTTTTTTATAAAAACCAGCGCCGCTTTTCTGTCCCAGATTTCCGCCAGTAACGAGTCGCTCAAGTACCGCTGGTGTTGCATACACTGAATGAAAAGGATCATCAGGCAATTTGTCTTGCATGGTACGAATCACATGGCCCAAGGTATCCAAGCCAACCACATCGGCGGTACGGAATGTGCCTGATTTAGCGCGGCCTAATTTTGCACCAGTTAAATCATCAACCACGTCATACGAGAGACCAAATTTTTCTGCTTCATGCATGATCGCAAGCATGCCAAACACACCCACACGATTTGCAATAAAGTTAGGCGTATCAATCGCACGTACTACGCCTTTACCTAATGTGGTTACGAGAAAGCTCTCTAATTGATCCAGTATCAAAGGCTGAGTTGCTACGGTAGGTATGAGTTCTACCAAATGCATATAGCGCGGCGGATTGAAAAAATGTACGCCACAAAATCGTGAGCGTAGATCATCTGCCAGTCCGGTCGATAGATCAGTAATCGATAAACCTGAAGTATTCGTCGCAAAAATCGTGTGCGGTGGAACATGCGCAGCAATCTTCTCGTACAGCGCATGCTTCCAATCCATACGCTCAGCAATGGCTTCAATGATCAGATCGACGGAGGCTAACTTTTCCAGATCATCTTCTAAGTTAGCTACTGCTATCAATTCGGCTTGCTGACTTTGCGCCAGCGGTGCCGGGTTAATTTTTTTCAGATGCTCCAGCGCTCGCTCGGCCAAGGCATTACGTGCGTGATCAGGCTTGCCTGGCAAGTCAAACAAAATGACGGGCACTCGAGCATTAATACAATGCGCTGCAATTTGCGCTCCCATCACACCTGCACCGAGAATAGCGACTTTCTTAATCATGACCTTAGACATCGATACGCCCTTTTCGAGTAATGCTGATTAAAATAAGCCAGCATCTAACGCCATCAGATTATCTGAACCCGAACGTGCTTGTCGTATCAGCATTGCTGTTTCGGGTAAGAGCCGCGCAAAATAAAAACGAGCCACAGCTAACTTCGCTTGATAAAAATTATCGCCACTATTTTGTTTTTCCAGTGCCAGCTTAGCCATGCGCGCAAAGAACCAAGAAAACACTAAATGCCCAACAACACGCATATAGGGCACTGCTGCTGCACCCACCTCATCGCGATTCATAAACGCTTTCATACCGATTTCCATGCTGAGCTTGGTGATTTTTTCACCGATATCAGCAAGCGGAGTAACAAACTCTGACATCGCTTCGTCGGTACCGTTTTCTTCCACGAAGCTTTTTATTTTTTCACCAAACTTGCGTAGCTTCTCACCGTTATCCATCAGCACTTTGCGACCCAGCAAATCGAGTGACTGTATGGTGTTAGTGCCTTCATAAATCATATTGATACGTGCATCGCGCACGTATTGCTCCATTCCCCATTCTGCAATATAGCCATGTCCGCCATAGACTTGCATGGCCTCGGATGTCGCTATCCACGCGTTATCAGTCAGGAAGGCTTTCACCACGGGTGTCAGTAGCGCGACTTCATCAGCCGCCAGCTTGCGAACTTCTTCATCGGGATGATTTAGTTCACGATCAATCATCAAGGCAATGTATGAAGTAAATGCACGACCGCCTTCTGCATATGCACGCGCAGTCAATAACATACGACGCACATCGGGATGCACAATAATAGGATCAGCGGCTTGTGATTCTGCTTTCGGACCCGTCAGGCTACGACCTTGAGTGCGATCGCGTGCATAACTCACGGCATTTTGGTAAGCCACCTCTGTCAGACCTAGCGACTGCATACCCACACCCAGACGCGCTGCATTCATCATCACAAACATTGCGTTCAATCCGCGATTGGCTTCACCGATTAACCAACCCGTCGCATTATCAAGATTGATTTGGCAGGTGGCATTGCCATGAATGCCCATTTTGTGTTCGATAGCACCACAAAAAATAGGATTGCGCTCACCCGGATTACCGCTAGCGTCAGGTAAAAATTTTGGAACGATAAATAAAGAGATACCTTTCGTGCCTGGTGGCGCATCGGGCAAACGAGCCAACACTAAATGTACGATGTTAGACGACAGATCATGCTCGCCAGCAGAGATAAAAATTTTGCTGCCCGTGAGGTGGTAACTACCATCTGCCTGTAGTTGTGCGCGCGTTTTTAATAAACCCAAATCAGTACCGCAATGGGATTCAGTCAAACACATGGTGCCGGTCCATTCGCCCGCTACCAACTTTGGTAAGTACAATTTTTTTTGCTCTTCACTTCCATGTGCATGCAAACACTCATATGCGCCATGTGACAAACCGGGATACATGGTCCACGCCTGATTTGCTGAATTGAGCATTTCGTAAAAACCGTTATTCAAAACAATCGGTAAGCCCTGCCCACCATAAGTCGGATCGCACGATAGCGCAGGCCAACCCGCTGCTACATACTGCTGATACGCCTGTTTGAATCCCGCGGGTGCGGTAACAGAATGCGTAGCCGCATCGTAATGACAACCTTCGCGGTCGCCTGAATGATTCAGCGGAAAAACAATATCGGAGGCAAATTTACCGCCCTCTTCTAATACTTGATTGATAGTGTCTGTATCCATATCAGCATGGGCAGGCAAGGAACGAAGCTCATGCTCAACGTTGAGTAATTCATGCAGCACAAAATGCATGTCGCGCAGCGGCGCCTGATAACTTGGCATGGGGTTCTCCTGGTGTTTGTTACGTGTTTCGGAATTCGACTAAATAGGGGTGATCAGCGTACTGACTTTACTCATATCAAAGGGGATTTTCTGGCAAAGCGTTGTACAGGCGATGCGCTAGCACTACGATAGGTTCTGAACACTGGCAATCAGGCGCTCAAAACCTGCGTGAGCGCGCGTCACACTGCCGGGGCTTCGAATAAAGCGAGCATCATGGTGCAAGGCCAGCACTAATCCATACATTTCAAAGACCAATTGCTTGGGATCGGTATCGGATTTCAAATGATGCTCATCGATCGCTTGCTGGGCGGCTCTATGCAAGGCGCGCTGCCAGCTATCGACCATGTCAACCAAGTGATCGCGAATCGGGCCCGGCCTGTCGTCGTACTCAACAGCACCGCTGATGTAAATACAGCCGGAGGCAATCTCCAAACTGACTCTATCGACCCAGCGCCTGAAAAGACTTTGCAAACGTGGCAAACCCCGTGGCTCGCGAATACTGGGATAAAAAACCTCTTGCTCGAATTGATGGTTGTAGAGCCTGAGAACATCAATTTGTAAATCCTCACGCGAGCCAAAGTGAGCGAATACGCCGGACTTGCTCATATCCATACGATCGGCCAGTACACCAATAGTGAGACCCTCCAACCCTTCGCGACTGGCCATTTCGAGCGCGGCCCCCAAGATCGCAGCGCGGGTCTGCTCCCCTTTTCGCAGAGGTTTCTGTATGGTTTCGGTCATGCGGACTCCCGAGAATAGGACTATTGCAGAAAATAGAACGAGCGTCCTATTATGCACTGATTATGAATTTCAGCGCCTACTTTGATCGATCGAGTTGGCGTCGGTCACGCTTAGTCGGTCGTCCGCGCAGGGCTTCGGCCGGCTCAATGTAAAGTCGGCGCTGCTCCGCTTGCTGTTCGCGCCGCGTAATACTTTCATCCGTTTCGGCATACAGCTGTCGCGCAATGGTCGCCGAGCCGCGCTGCGATGACACGCCAAGCACTCGCACTTGCCACTCGGCGCTGCCATTATCAATATCAATTAAATCGCCAAGATGCACTTGGCGCGATGTTTTACAGCGGTCATCGTTAATTTTTATACAACCACGATCAATCGC
>JBIIQR010000070.1:0-6554 GCA_044341985.1 Burkholderiaceae bacterium | reverse complement strand
AATCGCCCTTACGACTGAAGGCATCGCCTTCCTGGAAAATTGTCAACGCATATTGCAAGACCTGGAAAACGCTGAAGCGCAAGCTTCTGAGCGCAGTGCTCGCCCTAGTGGCCACTTGAGCGTATCGGCTCCTGCAGGGTTTGGTCGACAGATCGTGGCGCCACTGATTCCGTCATTTCTAGCCGAGCACAGAGATGTTACCGTCACCTTAAATCTGAATGATCGTGTGGTTGACCTAATCGGCGAAGGCGTCGACATCGCTATCCGTATCGCTGACTTATCTGATTCGAGCCTGATCGGAATAAAGCTAGCCGACAACCAGCGCGTGGTGGTCGGATCGCCAGAGTATTTTCGCAAACACGGACGACCTATCGCACCGGATGATTTGTCACGCCATAACTGTCTGGCGATTTCCAGTGCTGGCAGCCAGCGTGGTTGGACATTCAGGCAAGGAGGAAAAAGCGTCACCCTCAAAGTCGGTGGCAACATGGTGTGCAATGACGGTACCGTACTGCACGACTGGGCGCTCGCAGGCAAGGGCCTAGCTTGGCGTTCTATGTGGGAAGTAGGTAAGGAAATTGAATCGGGCGCACTGGAGACAGTACTCGATCAATTCTCAGCTCCGGGTAATGATATTTATGCTGTGTTCGCTCAGCGCCAGCACTTGCCGCTGCGAATACGCGTGTTCGTGGATTTTCTCAGGCGCGCATTCGCGGAAGAGAACTATTGGAAAAAATGAGGTTAAGACAGTAAGGGAAGACTGAACTACGGGACGACTGACTAACAAAAATCTAAAGCATCAAGTAACTAGCCCCAGCATGGCCGGGGCTAGAATTACTTATACTACTTGGATGTTCGAAGCTTGCTTGCCTTTAGGTCCTGACGTTACGTCGAACTTGACACGCTGGTTTTCCGCCAATGATTTAAAGCCTTGCGACTGAATTGCGGAAAAGTGCGCGAACAGATCTTCGCCACCTTCATCGGGAGTAATGAAACCAAATCCCTTTGCATCGTTGAACCACTTCACAGTACCTGTTGCCATCTTACTTCCTATCTTAGTTCGGTTACGGCGGGGATACCGCCAGAAAAGCGTCTCAACCAAGTAAGGAATTACAGAAAGCCCTGCACCACTGCTACTCGAATCTCAACGTGGTCGCGATTATACTTGAAAAAATTATCACACTCCTTTCCAGGCGCCCGAGAATTTGATATAGATCGAACGCCCGCCATTCAAATGAGACGATGAGAAGCATTCATGCTCATCTTTAAACAGACCTGCTAGCACCTAGTCATAACAAATAGCCTATAGTTCTAGCCTTCACGCACCTAACACACCCTAATCACCGGTCTTATTCATGAATTTCGATGTTGCCATTGTAGGTAGCGGCCTGGCTGGCCTGTCCGTTGCCCTGCACCTCGCCGACCACCGCAAAGTCGCCGTCATTTCCAAACGTGCGCTACGTGACGGTGCCAGTGATTGGGCACAAGGCGGTATCGCCGCCGTTCTTGATTCAGCCGACAGCCATGACCAGCACGTGAGCGACACACTGATTGCCGGTGCCGGGTTGTGTGATGAGGGAGCGACCCGCGCCATCGTTGAACAAGGTCGCGCAGCGATTGAGTGGTTAATTGCTCAAGGCGTACCGTTTACTCGCGATGATGATGCAGAGATGGGCTTTCATCTGACTCGCGAAGGTGGACATAGCCAACGTCGCATCATTCACTCAGCCGATGCTACCGGTCACGCCGTGCAAGTGACGTTGGAAGAACAAGTGCGTCGTCATCCGAATATCACGCTACTCGAACATCACTATGCAATTGATCTGATCACCTCAGACAAGGTCGGTTTGCACAACGGTACGCCTCATTGCATGGGCCTGTACGTGCAAGACGTCACCACCGGTCAGGTACAAACCATCGCTGCTGATCAAACCGTGCTGGCGACTGGCGGTGCCGGTAAAGTCTATCTCTACACCACCAACCCCGACACAGCGACTGGAGATGGTATTGCCATGGCTTGGCGCGCAGGTTGCCGAGTCGCGAATATGGAGTTCATACAATTTCATCCGACTTGCCTTTATCACCCTTACGCTAAGTCTTTCTTAATTACCGAGGCTGTGCGCGGTGAAGGTGGACTACTCAAGCTGCCTGCTGCTGCAGGAGCGGCTGCAGGACAACGCTTCATGCTTAGTCATGACGAACGCGCCGAACTCGCACCGCGTGACATCGTAGCGCGTGCGATCGACTTTGAAATGAAAAAACGGGGTTTAGATTACGTTGAACTCGACATCAGCCATCAACCTGCTGATTTTTTGAAAGAACACTTCCCGACGATTTATGCACGCTGCCTTGAACTAGGTATCGACATTACAAAACAACCTATCCCTATCGTCCCAGCGACCCATTACACCTGCGGCGGTATCGTGACCGATTTATCTGGTCGCACTGATTTGCCCGGTTTATATGCTGTTGGCGAAACTGCTTACACAGGCCTACACGGCGCGAATCGTTTAGCGAGTAATTCTTTATTAGAGTGTGTGGTGCTTGGCCGTGCCGCTGCGCAGCATATTGAACTTCAAGCCAAGCCTAAACAAGCGAAATTGCCGGCCTGGGATGAAAGTCGCGTTACCAACGCTGATGAAGAAGTCGTGATTACGCAGAACTGGGATGAATTGCGTCGCTTCATGTGGAATTTCGTTGGCATCGTTCGCACCAGTAAACGGCTGGAACGAGCGCAGCATCGCTTAGCAGTACTGAAAGAAGAAATTGACGAATACTATACAAACTTCCGCATCACTCGCGATCTGCTGGAGTTACGTAATTTGGTCGAAGTCGCTTCGCTGATTGTTCGTAGCGCAAAGTCGCGGCGCGAGAGTCGAGGTTTGCATTACAGCTTAGATTACCCTGACACGCTGCCTAAGGCGTTGCCAACGGTGTTGTCACCGAAACGTAAAACAGGTTCACGCAAATCGTAATGTTATTAACGATGCGCTGATCAAATGACGCGCAGTGAGTAATCGGTGGCTTTGATGTCTTTGGTCAGGCTACCGATAGAAATGCGATCAACACCCGTCTCAGCGATTGCTCGTATCGTTAATCGATCAATGCCACCCGATGCTTCGAGTAAAGCGCGCCCTGCTGTTATCTTGACCGCGTCTTGCAACATCGTTACAGAAAAATTATCTAACAATATAGCTACTGCACCAGCATCTAACGCTTGCTGCAGCTCATCAAGTGATTCAACTTCAATTTGAATGCCTACGCCAGAATGCAAAGCATTCGCCGCCTCCAACGCCGCCGAAATACTTCCCGCCGCAGCGATGTGATTTTCTTTGATGAGAATTCCATCGTATAAAGCCAGACGCTGATTTTTTCCGCCGCCCACACGCACCGCATATTTTTGTGCAAGCCGTAAGCCAGGTACTGTTTTCCGTGTATCTAAAACAGAGGCGTGCGACCCTTGAATCAAATTCACATACTCGCGCGTATTAGTGGCGACCCCCGATAGCAACTGAAGAAAATTTAATGCTGCGCGCTCACCAGACATCAGCGCACGCGCAGGGCCGGTCAAGGAACACACCTCAGTGTCCGCGGACATCGCATCACCTTCGGCCACATGCCATGCGATAGAAATTCGAGGATCAACTTGATGCATCACCGCTTCAAACCACGGAGCACCACACAATACCGCTGGTTCGCGCACCACCACTCGCGCTTTGACTTGTGCTGATGCTGGAATCAGTTGCGCCGTCCAATCACCCGACCCAATATCTTCAGCGAGTGCAGCGCGAATGTTGTCTTCGAAGGCAAGCGACAGCGCCGCATCAAATGGTGCAAAAGGATTGCGTAGCGTACTCATGCCGGGCCAAGGCCCGCAAATAAATTTTGTTCTGCTGCTAGATCGGCAGAAGGACGTACATTCGCTTTGCGTGCCGCGGCAAAATCAAGCATACGATCGATGCACGTTACGGCCTTGGCTCGAATCGTTTCATCGACTGAAATGGTATTACGGCCGCTTTCTAAAACATCGGCCAGATTTTGCAGCGAGTTCATCGCCATCCAAGGGCAATGCGCGCAGCTCTTGCACGTGGCGCTATTACCAGCTGTGGGTGCTTCGATAAACACTTTGCCTGGTGCTGCTTGGCGCATTTTGTGCAAAATGCCGTTGTCGGTCGCCACAATAAATTCGTTGGCGTCGAGCGCTGTTGTAGCGGCGATCAGTTGAGAAGTAGAGCCCACCACATCTGCCAATGCCACTACAGCTGCCGGTGACTCAGGATGTACAAGAATTTTTGCATTCGGATGATCGCGCTTGAGTAATTCAAGTTCTATCCCTTTGAATTCGTCATGCACCAAACACGAACCTTGCCACAACAGCATGTCAGCGCCGGTTTGTTTTTGAATATAACTACCCAAATGACGATCGGGCGCCCACAGAATTTTTTTACCCTGCGCATGTAAATGCGCCACGATATCTAAACCTATTGAGGAGGTCACCATCCAATCAGCACGCGCCTTCACCGCCGCGCTCGTATTGGCGTAAACAACGACGGTGCGATCAGGATGTGCATCGCAAAACGCCGAAAATTCATCGACAGGGCAACCTAAATCTAACGAGCAGGTCGCATCCAGATCCGGCATCAGTATCGTTTTATGCGGCGAAAGTATTTTTGCTGTTTCACCCATGAAGCGCACACCAGCCACTACCAAAGTTTGAGCAGCATGATCGCGACCAAAGCGAGCCATTTCCAGCGAATCTGAAACACAACCGCCAGTTTCTTCCGCCAGATCCTGCAGATCTGAATCTACGTAATAATGCGCCACCAGCACGGCGCCTTTTTCTTTCAGCAGGCGACGAATATTGTCTTTGAGCTGAAGCCGTTGATCCGGCGATACGGCCTCAGGTACGCGTGACCATGCAGAGGCCAAACCACGACCACCATCAACCAAGGGGCGTTCAAATTCTATTGTTTTGATTTCCATACGGTGTGGGCTCCGGCCCATCATGTCTCAGAAAAATTGGCGCTGGATACGAGCACTCGTTGTTACGTATCCATAGCGAAGTCGTGAAGTTTATCACCGGCGCACCGGTCTGGCAGGAAGCCAGACAATGACGATTATCAGACGCTGAGATGTAGACTAAATGCTTCCGAATTAGAGCTCAGGCGGCAGTGCGCTCCGACAGGTAGTGTGAGTTTGTCGCGCACATGACCGAAAGGTAGTCCAGTCAGAATCGGCACCTGAATCTGCTTACGCAGATAGACCAGCATGGCCGCAAAGTCATAGCCATTATCGTAATCAGTCAATTTATACGCTGAAAAATCACCCAAAATAATGGCACGCTGATTCTGTAAAACACCCGCATGCAATAACTGCAGCATCATTCGTTCAATACGGTAGGGATGTTCATTGATGTCTTCAACAAAAAGAATGCCCTGCTCGACTTTTGGCATCCAGCGGGTACCGACCAAATGCGTCAGTAGGGCGAGGTTGCCGCCCCAGAGTTTGCCTTCGCATTCCATCACTGGATTACCGCTGGCTTTGGTAGTCACTTCAAAACTGGGTGAAGATAGCGCCTGCCAAAAATGACTATGCGTGAATTCACTCACCTCAGCACGACTAAAATCATCGCAAATCATCGGTCCGGCAAAACTCACTGCGTGCTGAGTCAACAAACCCATGTGAATCGCCGTGAAATCACTGTGCCCAATAAATCGCTTACCGCTAGTGGCCAGCAAGTCGAAATCGATCTCAGGTAATAAGCGCGATAAACCATAACCACCACGCAAAGCAATCACCAACTCAACGTCAGGATGTTTAGCGGCATTATGCAGTTGAGCTAAACGTTCTGCATCGGTCGCCGCAAAGCGCTGATAGCGCGCATCCGTGGCAGTAAAATCATGGACCTGATGACCCAAATCACGCAGATGCTGCAACGCACGCAAATATGCCGCCTGATCGGTGGCATAGCCACTAGGGGCGATAATAGCGATGTGACGTGAAGGCATAGTCATAGCAATCTCACGATTCAGTGCGTAACTGTTGGCGACGCTCGGCGAAAAAAGAGGACAGCATTTTCCCGCATTCCTCAGCAAGCACGCCGCCGTCGAGCTGGGTCTGATGATTCAGTTTTTTTTCAGCGAAAAGATTCATGACTGAACCACACGCTCCGGTCTTAGGATCACTGGCACCAAACACCACGCGCGCTAAACGCGCATGCATCATCGCACCAGCACACATAGCACAGGGCTCAAGGGTTACGTACAGCGTGCAATCGACCAATCGGTAATTACCTAATTGTTGCGCAGCTGATCGCAGCGCATTGATTTCAGCATGCGCGGTAGGATCATGTTGTCCTATCGGCTGGTTATAACCCACCCCAATTACCTCACCATCTTTCACAACTACTGCACCGACCGGCACTTCACCGGCTAGTTTTGCCTCTGCTGCGGCATGCATCGCCATGCGCATGAAGGCTTGATCGCTCACGCACTCTCCGTAATCTCGGCCCAGCAGTTGGGCGTTTCATGCAACACGAGCTTATGCAATTTCAA
>JBIIQR010000134.1:0-5000 GCA_044341985.1 Burkholderiaceae bacterium | reverse complement strand
TTGATCACTTGCTCGATTTGAGTGTATTGAGCGAAATCTCCGATACAGCCTTAACCAGCGATACAAAAATCGCTATGCAAGAAAATGGTTTGCCCAATACCTTTGTTCCTGGTCGAAATTTATTGTTTTTAACCGTCGCGGCTGCACTTGGGTATCGACGTGGAATCAATACCTTGGTAGGCGGCATGTGTGAAACAGATTATTCGGGATATCCCGACTGTCGCAACGAAACTTTGCAGGCTCTTGAAAGTGCTTTGCAACTGGGCATACAGTCGACTATACATCTCGAAACGCCTTTGATGTGGCTGGATAAATCCGCCACTTGGTCACTCGCTGACAAATTAGGCGGCAAAGACCTGATTGAATTAATACGCACAGAGACACATACCTGCTATCTGGGCGAGCGCGGCACCTTGCATGCATGGGGCTATGGCTGCGGAGAATGCCCTGCGTGTGAACTGCGCGCGCGAGGATATGAAAAATTTATGGCTTGATTACACTACTGATTTTCATTCCTAAAACCTAATAAAAAAGGGCGGATGAACATCCGCCCTTTTGATTTCCACACCACCAAAATCAAATCACTGTATCGCGCGCGTCTCGTATCGGGATGGTTGCGTACTTAACTGAGTTAGCGTCATTCCTGTAAATCAAAGGCTTCTCTTGCGCTGCAGCGGTGCGCGCATGCAGCACAATTTTTTTCACATCATCATGATGCGGTGATTTGCCACAGACAGGATCTGCTGCTTCAGCATCACCCAGTAGCGCATACGCCTGACAACGGCAGCCGCCAAAATCTTTTTCTTTATCGGCGCAACTACGGCAAGGCTCTTTCATCCATTCAAAGCCGCGATAACGATTAAACGCATCGCTGCGATACCAAATGTCATCTAGCTTTTCTTCAGCGACGTTAGGAAATGTCAGACCAGGTAACGTTTTTGCTGCATGACAAGGCAAAGCCGAACCGTCTGCGGCTACGGCTAAAAATACCGAACCCCAGCCATTCATACAGGCCTTCGGTTTATCTTCAAAATAATCAGGAACCACAAACAGCAGTCGCAACTTATTACCCAATTTAGCGCGGTATTCATTCACGATAGCTTCAGCACGCTCCAACTGTTCGCGCGATGGCATCAACTGATCACGATTAACATGCGCCCAAGCATAATACTGAGTATTCGCCAGCTCGAGATATTCCACACCCATCTCTACTGCCATCTCAATGATGCGACCGATATGATCTAAATTGTAGCGATGCAAAACTACATTCAGTACCATCGGGTAATCGTATTTTTTAATGAGCTTGGCAACACGATTTTTCAGATCAAAGGTTTTTGTACTGGAGAGAAAATCATTCATCTCCTTGGTGGAATCTTGAAATGAAAGTTGAATGTGATCGAGTCCTAGCGACTTCATTTTTGAAATACGCTCTTCAGTTAAACCCACACCCGATGTAATCAAGTTAGTGTAATAGCCCAGCTGATGCGCCTCACCGATCAATTCTTCTAGATCATCACGCACCAAAGGCTCACCACCTGAAAAACCCAACTGTGCTGCGCCCATCTTGCGCGCCTGCCTCAATACATCCTTCCACTGATCCGTGGTGAGTTCTTTTTTATCTTCCGCATAGTTCAACGGGTTGTAGCAGAACACGCAATGAAGTGGGCAACGATAGGTAATCTCCGCCAGCAACCATAAAGGTGGCGGTATTTGCTTAGTTTCAGATAAATCAGACAATCCAACCTCGCTCGTTAGCAATTTCAAGAAATCCAGTCACATCTTTTTCTAAACCTGTGGCATTGAATGACTGCTCTATATCAGCAATGATGGCTTGCACATCGCGCTCACCATCGCAACGCTTCAAAATTTCAGAGGCGCTTTGATTCAGTTTCACCATACCTTCAGGATATAGCAGTACATATCCTTGCTGCGCTTCTTCGTACTGCATGCGAAACAGTCTTGCCAGTTTAGGTTTTGCGGTTAAATCAGTCATGTTTATTTTCTGGGTGATTCAAGGATAGGCTTTTTCAATTGCATCAGAGATTTGCCAAAGTACGTCGAGCTTGAATTGCAAAATGTCTAACGCACGCTCTTGCTGCTCGCGCGTGGTGAAGTAATCCAGCGTCACTTGCAAACCATGTTCGACATCACGTTCCGCGAGAATCACGCGACTACGAAAATAAGCCAAGCCTTCTTCTTTAACCCATGGGTAATGCGTCGGCCAATTCGCCAAACGGTCTTTGTGAATTTTCGGCGCAAACATCTCTGTTAACGATGAACAAACAGCTTCTTGCCACGGCTTGCTGCGCGCAAAATTAACGTAAGCATCAACGGCAAATTTCACACCCGGCTGTACTTTTTTCAACGACCATAACTCATCACGCGACAAACCAGTTGCCTCACCTAAGCGCGTCCATGCTTCAATGCCGCCCGGCTTATCGCCATATCCATCATGATCATGAATGCGATCTATCCACTTTCGGCGCACTTCACGATCAGGACAATTTGAGATGATCGCTGCGTCTTTTACCGGAATCATCACTTGGTAGTAAAAACGATTAACCACCCAGCCTCGAAGCTGATCCGGCGTTAGTGTGCCTTCATTCATGCGCACATTGAAAGGATGGTTGATATGATAATTTTTACCTTTGGCGCGTAACTGAGCTTCAAACTCTTCGCGACTCCAAGGCATAGTTTCTTTCATAGTGACGGGTGCGTTCATAGTGTGATCTCCATACCATCGTAAGCGACTTCGATATTGTGATTCGCAAGCTGTGCGCGTTGCGGCGAGTCTTCATTCAAAATAGGATTAGTGTTGTTGATGTGGATAAGTATTTTTCTTTGCGTGCCCACACCATCTAAAACTTCAATCATCCCACCAGCGCCTGAAAGCTGCAGATGCCCCATATCAGCGGCAGTTTTTTGCGTCAGACCCAGAGTAATCATTTCATCACCAGTCCAGACTGTGCCATCCACTAAAACACAATCCGCCTTTTTCATCGCTTCAAGTACGTGCGGTTCAATTTCACCTAAACCCGGTGCATAGAACAAGGTTTTACCGGTCTCGATATTTTCGATTAACAACCCATTGTTGTCGCCCGGTTGTGGATTAGCGCGATGCGGCGAATACGGCGGCGCTTTACTTTTTAATGGCATGGGATGAAAACGAATACCTGCCACTGCAGGTACCTCGACCGCATCAAAACGTGTTTTATCGGCAGACAAACCTTTGATTTCGTGATGCTCGACACCACAGTAATGCGAAAGTACTTTCGCTAAAGGCAGGCCATGATTCAGATCATCCCAAACCGAATCTGTGCAGTACAGATTCAATTTTTTCTTCCCTTCGCGCAGCATGAGTAAGCCGGTGATGTGATCAATTTGTGCATCCATCACCATCACCGCAGCAATACCTGAATCGCGTATTGCTCGCGCTGGTTGCAACGCAGGATTGGATCGCAGTTGAAAAAGAATATCTGGCGAGGCATTGATCAACACCCAGTCTGTACCGTTAGCAGACACAGCAATCGATGACTGAGTTCGCGATTTCGCATTAATCGTACCGTTACGCACACCCGCACAATTGGCGCAATTGCAATTCCATTGCGGGAAACCGCCGCCCGCCGCAGAACCAAGGACAAGAATTTTCATGATTTTCAGGAGGTTTAAATAAAAACTTACTTACTCTTTACTGCAAAAACTCAGTATGAGGCACGAGGAAAAATCGCTCCATTAACGAGCTCAAAGGAATCGAATAGCGCCGTAATAGCGGCTATGAATATACGGATGGAAGGCGTTACAGGCATAATTGTCTCCTCTTGCTTGCTATGAAAACGGTGAATTTCCGTCATTCAGCGCTGTTTTCACAGAGTTCAGGGCGCTGCCGCGACCTGTCTCTTATGTTTTTAATTGAAGCCATTCTAGCCTGAACACTCCACAAAAAATCTATGTCGCCCAGCGCCTTCGATCAGCAACATCTCTCCACCGGTGATGGTCACAGCCTCTACCTAGCGCAGTTTGGCAAACCCAACGCGCCCGCGGCAGTGGTTCTGCATGGCGGCCCGGGTAGCGGCACGCAACCGTCCGTGCTTGATTGGTTCGATCTCGATCATCAACGCGTGGTGCTATTTGATCAACGCGGTGCGGGGCAGTCAACACCGCATGGCGAACTTCAACATAACGATAGCCATCAACTCGTTGCTGATATTGAATTAATCCGTACTCATCTGGGTATTGATGATTGGATGGTAGTCGGTGGCTCGTGGGGAGCGACTCTCGCGCTGTTGTATGCGGGTGCGCATACGCCGCGTGTGAATTCGCTGATAGTGCGCGGTAGTTTTTTAACCAGTCCACGCGAGATGACCTGGTTTTTTCAATCGCTATGTGCCATGGTGCCGCAAGCATGGGCTGACCTTACGCAGGGCTGGTCAGACAACGAGCAAAAAAATGTGTTGGCAACGCTGTCGCACAAATTACTCCATGAATCACAACAAAGTGCTGAGGATGCGGCGGCACGCTGGAGTCGTTATGAAGACGCGGTCATGCAAGCAATGGCTGGCAAACTTTCATCAAAACCAAGGGAGAGCGATTCATCGACAGTGCCTACTCGTACCTTGGCAAAGTACAAACTACAAGCTCACTACTTGTCGAATGGCTGTTTTACTAGTGAGGCCGAATTACTCGCCATCGCAAACAAACTGAGCAGCTTTCCTACTGTTCTGATTCATGGGACCCATGATTTAATCTGCCCACCAGAAAATGCGCTGAAACTAGCGAAACAAATGCCGCATGCACAGCTGCGCTGGATAGAGCGCGGTGGACACACACCGTCCGACCCAGCGATTGCAAGCGCCTTAAAACAAGCAATACGTGAGTTGTGCCAAAAACCATAAATAACAAGGGGTAGTCTTTCCCCTATAGTCCTACTCGCTACAATCAATAAAAAAAGGCTGCGTAACCGCAGCCTTTTTACCAACTGAGTCAACTAGTCTTGCGTATCG
>JBIIQR010000005.1:0-17096 GCA_044341985.1 Burkholderiaceae bacterium | reverse complement strand
TGATAGCGCAGATTTGCTGACCACATGCTCATTTTCAAATCTTGGTATTCACCGAAATACACATATTCAAGTCCGGCTGACCATTCTTTACTTAATTTGTAGCCCAGGCCCGCACCAATCATTGGACGAAGCTTAGTATGCTTGTCACCATCTTCATCATAGCGATTCACCGTGGCGCCTAATTTTCCGTAAACAGAAACTGCCTCACTCAAAGGATAGGTACCCACACCAGCCAAATAAAAAGACTGTGCACCCAATTTGAATCCGTCTACCTTCACAGTCCCAAAATGTACATAACCCACTTCGTAGCCCACCATATCCGTCACTGACTGACCGTAGGCAATACCAACACCCGTGGCACTTTTATCGAAATTTGGGTGATCGGCCTTCGAATTCCCAACGCTTACTGATACGTAACTATTTTCAGCGTGGGCAAACAGGGGCGCTACTAGCACACATCCCAGTAAAGCAGCGATCAATGAATTTTTCATACGTAGTTCCTCTTTAAAAGTAAATCAAAATCAACAACACTTGTTCAAAGAACGTTCTTAAAAATCCTCTTTAAAAAATCTTTCTTGCTTCGAAGAGGCTTTTTAATTACTGGCGCGATTCTACGAAGGCATCGCCCTAGAAATCAAATCGAGGTTGCTTAAATAAGACGTAATGCTCTCAACAAACTTGTTTTGATTGGGTAGCACTATCTCGGCGAAATTAAATTCACAGAAAATGACTGATCGAAAAAATTTAGAAGTGAAAGAGCAACCCTGCTGATAGCAGCGAAAGTTCTGTTCCATCGACCGTCGTACCAAAATAGGTGTATTCCACTACTCCAGAAATTTCTTTGGAGAACTGGGCTTTTAACCCAGCTCCAACTAAGGCTCGCGTTTTTCGATAGGACGACTCTGCACTGGCACTGTTACCCAAAACTGTGAGAGTTAGTTGAGTGTTGGTGTGATGCATAACCATTCCCAGCTTTCCCTGAAATGAAACAGACGATGTAATGGGCACATCACCAATGCCTGCTAGGTAGACTGAACGCGTTCTGAGTTGATCGGTGATGACTAGAGCTTCACCGGGAATGCTAAGCTTCGTACCAGCGGCACCAAAATCAATGTAACCAATTTCACCGGAAATATTTGGCGCAATTGTCCTTCCGTAGGCAATGAACCCGGCTGTTGCTGTCCTGCTCGAATCAATGGGAATACCCGTTTTAACCAGAAAACCTGCATACGTCGATTCGCCCACGCCTAATTTCAAATACGAGCCTTCTGCAAAGCTAGCTACTGGAAAAAGAAATGCACTACTCAGTAGTGACGTGAGAAATACCTTACGCATGACGCCCTCTTGGAAATGATGAAAGTAATCACCGAACAGGTGGATTAATCCCTGCATTCACACTGCAGGAAATTTCATCAATTCTAGGTAGGAGTCGCTATAAATTTTGTCGCTTTATGAGCAAGATGAATGGGAATAATGAATGACTGATGTACTAGTACGCTTTTTCCCATGGAATAGATAAGCGAGTTGCACATTGAATGAGACCGACCATGCTGTAGGTTTGAGGAAAATTTCCCCACAGCTCACTACCATCAATCGATACATCTTCCGACAGTAGCCCAAGATGATTTCGACAGCGAAGTATGTTTTCAAATATTTTTCGCGCGCGTGCTTTTTCACCCGCATTAGCAAGCGCAAGTATCCACCAAAACGTACATACGATGAAGGCTGAATCGGGTCGCCCAAAATCATCTTCCTCGTCATACCTAAGTAAGAAATCACCACGCTGTAAATGCTTTTCAACTGCACGTAACGTACCAATAAAGCGCGGATCATCGGGCTCAACAAATTGAAGCTCACTCATTAATAACAAACTTGCGTCTAACTTGTCGCCCTCAAAGGTAGAAACAAAACTACCTAATTGTGGATTCCATGCATTCTGCATGATGACCTTGCGTATGATCGCTGCCTCTTTAGACCAATACAACGCGCGCTGTTTTAAATTTAATCGTGCGGCAATCGACGCCAATCGATCACAAGCGGCCCAGCACATCAGCGATGAAAATGTATGAATTCGTTGCGAGCCGCGCAATTCCCATATGCCCGCATCAACTTGCTGATAAACCCGAATCGCCTGTTGGCCGAGTCGCTCTAAATCAACAAACATTTGTCGACCCGCTGGACGTTCAAGACGCGAATCAAAAAATGCATGCGTACTAGCGAGAATTGCAGCACCGAATACGTCGTTTTGTACCTGCCGCCACGCTTGATTACCTACGCGCACAGGGCCCATACGTAGATAACCAGGTAAATTTTTGGCTAATGTTTCATCCAAGTGTGTTTCGCGACGAATGCCATACACCGGCTGTAAAGGCATGTCGCGCGAATCGGCAATTAAATTTAAGATGTACTCCAGATAGCGCTGCATGGTGGCGGTTACACCGAGTTGATTCAGCGCGTTGACCACAAAATACGCATCACGCAACCAACAATAGCGATAGTCCCAATTACGTCCACTATTGGCCGACTCAGGAATCGACGTCGTGACAGCTGCGACAATCGCACCCGTATCATCAAATGCATTGAGCTTTAATGTGATGGCCGCACGAATCACCACCTCTTGCCACTCAAAAGGGATAGCCAGATTACGCACCCAACGCTGCCAATAGGCCATCGTTGATTCGTAAAAGCTTCGCCCAATCTCGCTCGGCGTACCATCTACCGTTTCATCCGGTCCCATCAACAATGTGACGCTGTCATGCAAAAAAAAGAGTTTTTCTTCCGTCAGTGCTGTCACGGATGCATCGGTGGTCACGCGCATGGATTGCGCACCACCGTAATACGTCGTGTGATGCGCTCCACAACGTACTGCAGCACGATCAGCACCATAATTTAAGGCAGGCCGCATGCGCACGCCGATACGCGGCCTGCCTGAAACACGTTTGATAATCCGAACCAACATAGCCGGTGCAAACATACGACCATGTCGATAAAACCGTGGAGCGAAATCGATAATGTCGATCAGATTGCCTGTGCTGTCTTCCATACGTGTTTGCAGTATGGCCGAGTTGCGCTGATAGACCTGGCGCACCGTATGACTATCTGGAAATAAGACATCGGTAAACCCGAAAGCTTCGGGCCCAGCATCCATAGGCTCAGGGCGCAGCAAGCTACAACACAATGGATTGCTATCGAAATGGGGATAGCACCACCAGACGATTCGTGCCTGTCGATCAATCAGTGCGCTGGTACGCGAATTTCCGATCAGGCCCAAATCTAGATTTTTCATTACCTATCAGCTTTTCAGATACCCCTGTTTTCGCTGATGTGGCAAATACTCGATCAGCAGATCCATTAACGGGATGATGGATTCATGATCGGCGATTTGATAAGACGCGGCGCTATTCGTACTAGCTCCAACCCTGATGGTAAACAAATCAGGGCGATTTAATTCAAATACATGCTCATCGGTGACATCATCACCTGCATACAAAGCACACGATGCACCGGTGAATGACATTAACTCGCTGACCGCCTTGCCTTTATCGTTTGCATTCGGCGGCAAAAGGTTAAATACACTTTTCCCGCCAATCACTCTGGGTACCGGAGTCAACGCAGCGAAGAGCTCTGGCAGCAGGCTAGCTATCGCTATCGGATTAGCAACATGCATGTAGTGCACTGACAAGGAGTAGCGCTTGTACTCAATCCAAAGTTGTTTATCGATTGCAGCCAATTGGGTGCTGAGTTGAGCATGCCAATGCTCACAAATCTCTTCAAAGGTGGTGGTATGCGACTCCCAACCAGGCAGACCTTCGATACCATGATTGCCCAATAAAAAATCCGGTTCAAACACCAGCATGCGACGCATATCGCTTATACCGCGACCCGTGACTATTCCAACCCGTGCACGACTCTGCAGCCGATGAAGTCGTTCGAGCACGATGTCTGGCACATGGACTTTTTCAGGCGAGGCTTCCAACGGCACTAAAGTGCCATCGAAATCAAATAGACAAAGCACATCATCACGTACAAACTCTTTTAATTCTTGACGGCCTAATGAAGTAAAAAGTTCTTTCAACATATTTAACGCAATCCCTGATGACTATGCGAGTCAATTTTTTCGCTGATGCGTTGACGTCGCCGTAAGCGTGCAGCATCCAATAACATTAATCCAGCCCAACGATACACATTAAAATCCCTAACACGCTGACGCATACTTCGCATACGCTCTCGCTGCTCAAGCTCAGGCATGGTAATCGCCCGATATAAGGCCTGCGCTCCCTGCTCGATATGATACGGGTTGATGATGAGCGCCTCATGTAATTCGCGAGCAGCGCCTGTAAATTGAGAAAGTATCAGCACACCCAACTCATCATCGCGTGCCGCAATGAATTCTTTCGCGACCAAATTCATTCCGTCATGCAGACTAGTCACCAAGCATACATCGCTACTACGATAGCAGTGAGTTAACTGCTTGCCGTCATAATGCTCTATGCGCAAAATAATGGCTGGCGCCACTGTATTTTCATAGCGCTGATTGATCTCCAGCGCTAGTTTACGTACTCGCACCTCTAAATTTTGATATTCATCCAGCGATGAGCGACTGGGCGCTGCAATCTGCAAGAGTGTAACTTTCCCTAGTAATTCAGGATGTGTTTCTAGCAGCCTGTCCAATGCCTGAAATCGTTCAACGATTCCTTTCGTGTAATCCAGTCTATCCACGCCCAGCGCTAAACAGTGCGCTTCTGGCAGATTCAGCTCGTGCCTGAATATTTTCTTCGCCTGAATCACATCACTGGTGGTGTCAGGCTCTGGCCAGGCAATAGAAATAGGATACGGCTCCACCTGCGTTAAATCACCGCCATGCGAGATGGTTGAGGCCTCATACTCGATGCGTGTTTCTAAATATCGATCGACTGTTTCTAAAAAATTTTTGCAATGAAATGGCGTATGAAATCCTAATAAGGTATTTCCCAGCATTCCCTGTAACAACTCTTCACGCCATGGACAAATTCCGAAAGATTCTGGATTCGGCCAAGGGATATGCCAAAACATGATGATGGTCGCTTTGGGTAGTTTCTCTCTGATCATGCGAGGCAGTAGTGCAAAATGATAATCCTGCACTAGCACGACAGGATCATCGGTACGTGCCT
Organism: Burkholderiaceae bacterium; assembly: GCA_044341985.1. Taxonomy (GTDB): domain Bacteria; phylum Pseudomonadota; class Gammaproteobacteria; order Burkholderiales; family Burkholderiaceae_D; genus Pernthalerella. Next base: position 11,946 of record JBIIQR010000005.1, on the reverse strand, counting down.
CAGCAATAACGACATCGGCAAAGCGCTGATTTACTGCGACATACTGCTCCCAGTCTGACGTGCGAAATACCGGACGCACATGAGCCATATGGCACAAAGGCCATAAGCCTTCATTTGAAAAACCATAGTAGTAACCCGCTTCTTCTTCCTGCGTTAGCCACACCCTTCGCAAGGTATATTCCGGGTGCTTGGGAGGTACGTGAAGATGATCGTGACTATCAACGGTGGCACGATCGGCCGAGCCACTGCCATGAGCAATCCAGGTTCCTGAACAAGCACGCATCACAGGCTCGACGGCAGTCACCAAACCACTCGCAGGCCGACGCAACACGATGCTGTCGCCACTTTGCTCATGAATATACGGTTCACGATTCGATATGACTAGCACTTCATCGCCGGCCAATTCATCATGCAAGAGTGAACGTAATTTTTCCGCAGTCCACGCTTGCGGCGATAGCTGCTCAACTTTACGTTCATGATCCATTGTTCTTAAGTAGCAAAGCGGCTTAAGTTTATTCACCTAACGCCACAGCCAACAACTAGGATTGAACTTTCAAATCGCGAAGTAACCATAGCTGAATAAATCCTCTGCTTAGTGCACCAGCTCGCTGGCTGACGTAAAAAATGCCCACAACACCTATGAGGCCGTCGACTATGACGGTCGCAACTGGGTTGACCTCAAAGCGCAGACCATAGTTTCAACAGATAGCCGGCATAAAGGCTTGGCTCAATGCAGCGCGACGTGAAAATCAGGCTGAATAAAATCATTTGGTGCGCCGCAGCATGAAAACTTGTGTGCTTTCGTCTAGAACTCGCATGAAATAAGGCCAAGATGGTTATCATTAGGCAAAATAAGCGATGTCGACTTGCCACTTTGGCCGGTTAGCTCAGCAATCAGAATTCATAAGAAGGCAGGCCATGGTGGAGACCAACAAACAGGCCGCGGATACTTTTCCGCGACTATTGCAGCAGCATGCTCTCAAGCGAGCTATGCACCCCGCTTTTCGCGAGAAGCATTTGGGCATTTGGCAAACAACGACTTGGGCCGACGTAGAAACCCATGTGCGCTTGTTAGCATGCGGACTGGCGGCGCTGGGTTTCAAGCGCGGAATGAATCTGGCAGTCGTCGGTGACAATCGACCACGTCTTTACTGGGCAATGGCAGCGGCCCAATCTCTGGGCGGTGTTGCGGTGCCGCTCTATCAAGATGCGCCCGCTGCGGATATGGCCTATGTATTAGAGAACGCCGAAATTGATTTCGCTATCGTTGAAGATCAAGAACAGGTTGATAAGCTATTAGAAATTCGCCAGACCGTTAAAGGTCTGACCCACATTGTGTATGACGATGGTCGCGGCCTGCGCAACTACACACAATCGGGCGTACATTCATTCGATAGTGTGCAAGCGTTGGGTAAGGCGCACGACAAAGATCATCCTGATTTTTTTCAGCAGCAAATCGATCTAGGGCAAGCGAACGATATCGCCGTTATCTTGTACACCTCAGGCACGACAGGCAAACCTAAAGGCGTATGTCATTCTCATGCAGCGATGATCGCTACCGGTCATACACTGATTGAATTTGATAAGGTATCAGCAGATGATGAAGTGTTGTGTTACCTGCCACTTGCGTGGGTGGGAGATTTTCTGTATTCGTTTGCGATGTCCCATATCGCAGGCTTCTGTCTGAACTGCCCGGAATCACCTGCCACGGTTGCCACTGATTTACGCGAGATCGGCCCTACCTACTATTTTGGACCACCACGCATCTACGAAAACATCCTGACTCAAGTCATGATTCGCATTGAAGATGCCAGCGCCATCAAACGCTCACTGTTTCATTACTTCATGCGTGTGGCGCGGCGCGTAGGACTCAAGCTACTTGATGGCAAAGAGTCCGTTAGCTTGATTGATCGCGTCTTATATTCGATCGGTGATCTGCTAATTTATGGTCCGTTAAAAAATGTACTAGGCATGTCACGCATTAAAGTCGCCTATACCGGCGGCGAAGCGATCGGACCTGATTTGTTTGATTTCTACCGTTCGATCGGGATCAATCTCAAGCAACTGTATGGCATGACTGAAACCTGCGTCACCGTCTGCATGCAACGCTCAGGCGACGTAAAGCTCGATACCGTAGGTCGCCCGATGGCTGGCGTGGAAGTAAAAATTACTGATGGCGGTGAAGTGTTAGTTCGTTCACCGGGTCTGATGGTGGGCTACTACAAAAAACCCGACGATACCGCTGAAGCGATTGATGCTGAAGGTTATTTTCACACCGGTGATGCTGGCTTTTTTGATGCTGATGGCCATCTAAAAATTATCGACCGCGCTAAAGATGTCGGCAAGATGGCGGATGGCACGCTGTTCGCTCCAAAGTACATAGAAAATAAACTGAAATTTTTTCCTTTCATCAAAGAAGCGGTTGCCTTTGGTGATGGTCGTTCTAGTTGTAATGCGTTCATTAATATCGATATGGAAGCCGTCGGTAACTGGGCCGAGCGACGCAACTTAGCCTACAGTGGCTACAGCGATCTCGCTAGCCAGGCTGCGGTGTACGAATTGATTGCTGAGTGCGTTGAAAAAGTAAATGCTGATTTAGCTATCGATGAATTACTCTCAGGATCGCAAGTTCATCGCTTTTTAATTCTGCATAAAGAACTCGACCCCGATGATGATGAGCTGACTCGCACCCGTAAAGTGCGCCGCCGTTTCATTAGTGAGAAGTATGCTGTTCTGATTGAGGCACTCTACGACGGTCGCGAACGACAGTTCATCGAAACCCAAGTGAAATTTGAAGATGGCCGTCAAGGCATCATCAGTGCCGATCTGAAAATCCGTAACACCAAAACTTTTAGTACCACACGCAAGGCTGCCTGATGACTAACTCGCCTTCTACTCGCCGCGCTGGCGATGTTATCCTCGATTTACGCTCCATTTCTTTATCATTTGGTGGTGTTAAGGCGCTAACTGATATCTCTTTTGATGTTCGCGAACATGAAATACGCGCCATCATCGGACCGAATGGCGCAGGCAAAAGTTCTATGCTGAACGTGATTAATGGCGTCTATCGTCCACAACAGGGCGAAATCATCTATCGCGGTCAGCACCTGCGCGATATGGATACGCATGCAGCAGCAGAAAGCGGTATCGCGCGCACTTTTCAAAACATCGCTTTGTTTAAGGGCATGACTGTTTTAGATAACATCATGACGGGGCGTAATTTGAAAATGCAGTCGAATTTTCTGATGCAAGCACTTTATCTCGGACCGGCTCGACGCGAAGAAAATGCCCATCGCATCAAAGTAGAAGAAGTGATTGATTTTTTAGAAATCCAGCACATTCGTAAAACACCCGTAGGACGTCTTCCGTATGGATTACAAAAACGCGTTGAGTTAGGTCGTGCGTTAGCCGCCGAGCCGCAAATTCTATTACTTGATGAGCCCATGGCCGGCATGAACGTCGAAGAAAAACAAGACATGTGCCGTTTCATTCTCGATGTGAACGAACAATTTGGCACCACCATCGTGTTAATTGAGCATGATATGGGCGTAGTGATGGACATCTCTGATCGCGTCGTCGTGCTGGACTACGGCAAAAAAATTGGCGATGGAACGCCCGATGAAATACGCAGTAATCAAGATGTTATCAATGCTTATCTGGGCGTTGCGCACTAAGCGCTACGCGAATATATCAACGTCACGGGATAGTACGTAGACACATGAATCTGAATTTTTTCTTCGAAGTGCTGATTGGCGGCTTACTCTCAGGTGTGATGTATGCGCTGGTGGCATTAGGTTTTGTGCTGATTTACAAAGCCTCAGGCGTATTCAACTTTGCGCAAGGGGCCATGGTTTTTTTTGCTGCGCTCACCTGCGTATCGCTCACCGAATTTGGCTGGCCATTGTGGGTAGCGATTGCAGCCACCATCGTCATCATGAGTCTGTTGGGACTGGCCGTAGAACGCATCGTACTTAGACCCTTGGTTAATCAACCCGAAATTTCCTTGTTCATGGCGACCATAGGCCTGTCCTTTTTTATCGAAGGCATGGCGCAGTTGATGTGGGGTTCCGACGTCAAGCGACTCGATTTGGGCATCGAAGACGTACCGATGGAAAGCTTGATGCAAAGCTTAAACATCATCGTTTCAAAATTTGATGTGATTGCTGCGGGTATTTGTGCGTTGTTAGTCACAGGACTCGCTTTATTTTTCTCTCGTACGAAAGTCGGTCGCGCACTGCGCGCCGTCGCCGACGATCATCAAGCGGCACTCGCTGTCGGCATCCCACTCCAACAAATCTGGGGCATCGTCTGGAGCGTTGCGGGATTTGTGGCACTCGTTGCAGGATTACTGTGGGGTTCACGCAATGGCGTACAGTTTGCATTAACCTTCGTCGCACTCAAAGCACTACCCGTACTTATTTTAGGTGGCTTTACGTCAGTCCCTGGCGCGATTATTGGTGGCTTGATTATCGGCACCTCAGAAAAACTCGCTGAAGTATATGTCGGTCCTTTTGTAGGCGGCGGTATCGAAGGTTGGTTCCCGTATGTGCTAGCACTGCTGTTTTTGCTAGTACGGCCCGAAGGATTGTTTGGCGAAAAAATTATACGAAGGATTTAAGCCCATGCTTTACCGTGAAGCCGGACAATTTAAATCAAGCTACGAAACCGATAGCCAGATTTTCCCGATACGACAAGATCGAATCGGCATAGCATTATTAGTGCTAATCGCATTTATTGGCGTTCCACTATTCGCTTCGCCCTATTTTTTCTCGGCGATTCTGATTCCATTTCTGATTTTTTCTCTAGCTGCACTCGGCTTAAATATTCTGACGGGCTACGCCGGTCAGCTCTCGCTTGGCTCAGCAGCATTTATGGCAGTAGGTGCTTTCGGCGCCTATAACTTTATGCTGCGTGTGCCAGGTATACCGCTGCTAGCTTCCTTTGCCTTAGGTGGCTTGTGTGCGGCGGCGGTGGGTTTGTTATTTGGTTTACCGTCGTTACGAGTGCGCGGCTTCTATCTGGCAGCCTCTACACTGGCCACTCAGTTTTTCGTTGTGTGGGCACTCACCAAAGTTCGCTGGTTTACGAATTACAGCTCATCGGGAGTGATCACTGCGCAAAAAATGCAAATTCTGGGATTTGATTTCGATACGCCGGTCGCCAAATATTTACTCGTGCTGGTGATTGTCAGTACGCTCGGACTTCTGGCAAAAAATATGGTGCGATCTAATGTGGGCCGCTGCTGGATGGCGGTGCGCGATATGGATGTGGCCGCTGAAGTGATCGGCATACCGCTAATGAAAACTAAATTACTCGCCTTTGCTGTCAGCTCATTTTATTGCGGTGTCGCCGGTGCGCTGTATGCGTACGCTTATCTGGGTACAGTCGAACCTGAAGCCTACAGCTTAGATTTGTCATTCCGTATTTTATTTATGGTGATCATCGGTGGCTTAGGCTCGGTGATGGGTTCATTTTTAGGTGCAGCATTCATCGTGCTGTTACCTGTCATCTTAAATACCTTAGCGCACACCACCAATATCTCAACAGCAGTTGCATCGAACCTTGAATTGATGGTGTTCGGTGCGTTAATTATTTTCTTTCTGATTGTCGAGCCGCATGGCCTGGCAAGGCTGTGGCAAATCGCCAAAGAAAAACTGCGGCTATGGCCGTTCCCGCATTGAATCCGTTTTCAAGCAAGGAGGAGTTTATGAAATTAATCAAATCACTCATGCTAGGCGCTGCTCTAGTGGCATCGTCTAGTTTCGTCTGGGCAGCTGATCAGTTTATTCCACTACTGTCGTACCGCGTTGGCCCTTATGGATCCAACGGCACCTCATTTTTCGGGGGCATGATTGACTACATGAACTTGGTCAATATAAATGGCGGCATCAACGGCGTGAAACTGATCTGGGAAGAATGCGAAACAGAATACAACCCATCACGTGGTGTCGAATGCTACGAACGCTTGAAAAGTAAAAATGGGGGTGCGACGATTGTTGAGCCAGTGTCCACCAGTATTGCCTATGGCATTTTGGATCGTGTCGCGACTGACAAAATACCGCTGACCACCCTCGGCTACGGACGTTCCGATGCCGCGAACGGAAAAGTATTCCCGTATGTATTTCCGCTTCTGACGACGTATTGGAATCAGGCTGCTGCCATGGTGGTGTATTTAGGTGAAAAATCCGGTGGCATGGACAAGCTCAAGGGTAAAAAAATTGTTCATCTCTATCACGACTCGGCGTATGGCAAAGAGCCTTTGCCTGTGCTCGAAGCCGAAGCAGCGAAGTATGGATTTGAACTCATTAAGATTCCGGTGGCTCCTCCGGGCAATGAACAACAATCACAATGGTTGCAAATTCGTCAGGCCAACCCTGACTACGTGATCATGTGGACATTTGGCGTCATGAGCGCAGTCGGCCTTAAAACAGCACAGCGTAATGGTTTCCCGCGCGAGAAAATTTTAGGTGTCTGGTGGGCTGGCTCTGAAGAAGATACCGAACCGGCAGGCGAAGCCGCTAAAGGCTACTCGGCGATGAGCTTCAATACACCTGGTAACTTCCCCCTCATCGATGAAATTCGCACCAAGGTTTACTCAGCCGGTAAAGGTAACCTTAAAGAACTCGATCGCGTAGGTAATGTAATGTACATGCGTGGCATCACCGCCGCTGTCATGATGGTGGAAGGTCTGCGCACAGCACAGAATAAATATGGCAAAGGCAAAACAGTGACTGGCGAACAAATGCGCTGGGGTTTGGAAAACCTCAACATCGATGCCGCTCGTCAAAAAGCCTTGGGTGTTTCGGATATGTTCCCAACGATCAAAACATCCTGCGATGATCACGAAGGCTCCGGTGCTGTGAAAGTCGTGCAGTGGGATGGTAAGCAGTGGGTAGCGGTATCCAAAAACTGGATTACGGGTGACAAAGCTTTAGTACGCAAGCTGCTAGAAGAATCGTCTGCTAGCTATGCCAAAGAAAAAGGCATTACGCCGGCGTGCATGAAATAAGGCTTCGCTTAATTTGTTTTGATGACTAAGTGAATGTGATGATCGTGGATAGTCTTTAAACCACGATCATCACTACCTTATCGTTTATTGGTTAATGCAACAGAAAAATAATCTACCCATGACTGCACCTTCTATCCTCAGCGTGAATAACATCGAAGTCATTTATGACCATGTGATCTTGGTACTCAAAGGCGTGTCCTTATCGGTACCGCGCGGGAAAATCGTCGCGCTGATGGGTGCGAATGGCGCGGGTAAATCAACCACGCTGAAATCCATTTCCACGCTTTTACGTGGTGAACGTGGTGACGTCACCAAAGGCAGTATTGAATTTAATAGTGAACGAATTGACCAGCTCACACCGAATGAATTAGTCAAACGCGGCCTCTCTCAGGTGATGGAGGGGCGCCATTGCTTTGGGCACCTAACCATAGAAGAAAATTTACTCACTGGCGCTTATACGCGCAAAATCAGTCGCACTGAACTCAAAAACGAACTCGAACGTGTCTATCATTACTTCCCACGTTTAAAGCAACGCCGCAGTTCGATGGCGGGCTACACCTCGGGTGGAGAACAACAGATGTGTGCGATTGGTCGCGCCTTGATGGCTAAGCCATCGATGATTTTGTTGGATGAGCCATCGATGGGGCTTGCGCCTCAGATTGTGGAAGAAATTTTCGGTATCGTGCAAGACTTAAACCAAAACGAACAAGTGTCATTTTTACTGGCCGAACAAAACACCACCATCGCACTTAAGTATGCTGACTTTGGCTATATCTTAGAAAACGGTCGCGTAGTGATGGAAGGGGCTGCATCTGAACTCGCCGCCAATGAAGATGTGAAAGAATTTTATCTGGGTATGTCTAGCGCTGGCCGCACTAGTTTTCGCGACATGAAATTTTATCGCCGTAGAAAGCGCTGGCTAGCCTGATAGCCAGGCTTTATAAGTAGGTCTGCAATCACTTAATACTCCGATGGTAATGATGCGGCACCACTAATTTTTTACTTCTTTTTTCTATCGAATTTTTTCATTCTTTTTCTTAGGTACTGCTATGGCTGAATTTTTTGATGCACTTGAGTCACGTGATCCTGCGGTACGAGAAAAAGACTTATTTTCTGTCTTACCTGCGCTGATATCGCGCGCTCAACAAGCATCGGGCTGGGCGGCCATACTCAAGGGCGTCGATGCTCAACAAATCACCTCACGCAAAGCACTGTCGCAATTACCTGTTACGCGCAAATCAGAACTGAAAGACTTACAAAAAGCGTCACTGCCGTTTGGTGGCTTAACCACGACAGCTACGTCTAAGCTCTCACGTATTTTTATGTCACCCGGCCCATTATTCGATCCTGAAGGACATGGCTCTGACTGGTGGCGCTATGCCAGACCACTGCATGCATTGGGTGTGCGCAATGGCGATCTGATTCAAAACTGTTTTGCGTATCATTTCACGCCCGCCGGTTTGATGGTGGAAGGCGGTGCTGCAAAGCTTGGTTGCCCAGTCATCCCTGCCGGTATCGGTCAAACAGAAATGCAAGTACAAGCCATGGGTTTGCTCAAGCCTAAGGTCTATGTGGGCACGCCTTCCTTTTTAAAAATCATTATTGAAAAAGCGCTCGAGCTGGGCGACGACATCAGCAGCGTGAACTATGCGTTAGTCGGCGCTGAGGCACTTCCCCCTTCTTTACGTGGGTGGCTGAATGAGCATGGCGTGCCGAACGTACTGCAAACTTACGGCTCGGCAGATATTGGCAATATCGCGTATGAAACACTCAGCAATGGCCAAGTTAATCCCGGCATGGTTTTAGATGAAACGCTGATACTGGAAATCGTCCGTCCGGGCACCGGCGAACCCGTGCCCGATGGCGAAGTTGGCGAGGTCGTTATAACCTCTTTCAATCCCGACTATCCATTGATACGTTTTGCCACGGGCGATTTATCTGCCGTTTTGACGGGCACATCACCTTGCGGGCGCACCAATCTTCGCTTAAAAGGCTGGATGGGTAGAGCCGACCAAACAACCAAAATTCGCGCGATGTTTGTTCACCCCTCTCAAGTGGCGGATATTCTTAAACGACATCCGCAAATCCTGAAAGGTCGACTCGTCGTCTCCGGTGAGATGGGCAATGATCAAATGACGTTGCATTGCGAAGTGGCCGATCTCAACTCAGCCAGTAACGATGCAGATACCATCATTGCATCGATACGTGATGTGACGAAGTTACGTGGAGAAGTAAAATTAGTGGCCGCTGGCAGCCTGCCCAACGATGGTAAGGTGATTGAAGACGCCCGCAGCTATCAGTAAGACTTAGCAAATACGGATAACGCGGATTGGAACACAATGCGCTTTAATGTTGTACGCCGAATCACACTGAATGATCTTCTACTACGGGCATGCGATGCTTGGCCTGAAAGAGCGATTGAGCTAAATCACCCTCGCTACCTTTGCCGCGGTAACGCAGGTTGGCTTTCTCTAGCAAGGCATCTAAAAAATATTGCTTGCCGGCACCATTAAGTTCATCAACCTGTTTGGTATGTTCAAACAGAAACATCAAGTCATCACCCCATCGCTCATTCTGATCATCTAGCCAATCGCCGCGAGAGGCTTTGGGATGTGTTTCATCAGGCGCAGAAATATAAAGCTTGGCAAGGCAACGCAATAAGAAGGGTTTATCTTTTGAAGTGCCGCTGATCATCATGCTTGCGTGCTTGTAGTAAGCCGCATGCTTATCTCCATTAATCTCATCGAGAGAAATATTCCCTTCGAGTAGCACCTGATCCACCGCCTTCTGATCCACTTTCACCAAGGCACGTGGTGCGCTATGTTGCTTCAAAGCTTCTTGCGTTGATGATTGATCTGTACGCATGTTTACTTCAGCGGGCGCTTTGACAGCGCGTGCCTTCATACGCGGTTGTTCGACGGCTTTATTCGCTTTAATTATAGAGTGCGCCGTTGAATCAACTCCACTCTGACCCGGCAAACCAGGAGTTACCGGCGGGGCAGATCGGATGACGTTAGAGCTCATTGCGAACCTCATAAAGTAAAGACAAAAAATATATCAGCCAAGAAATTGATCAGTTGGTATTTATCGGTGACAAAAACAACGAAATGGTTCGCATGACCATGCATTTTTTCATAAAAAATTTATTTGACGATATTCGCACCGTTTGTCCAAACTCTTTGATGCGTCTCAGGCTGGTCCATTCCCCTATTACAAACTTAGTCACGACCGCCGGTACTCATGAAAGCCTGTTTCTCCCGGCAAACCCTAGACGGCTTAAGGAATCACTATGCACTCACTCCGTACAAAGCTGTCAAAAAGCAATAACCCTCAAACTCAGTTAATAGAAAAACGTATTGGGTCAAGCAGATCGAATGCCCCGATGATGAAATCACCTTCACGAGCAGCACGAGATACCTGTATCACCACCTGGCGACAGCGTGCTAGTTATTACTATGACGCCAGTCATCAGACTGGAAAAACATTCCGGCAATTAGTTAAATCCTTACCTGGCTCTCAAAATACACCCGACGTCAACCTAGGCTATTGCTCTAACTCTGAGCTATTAGTTGAGCAAACCCATTTTTTTTTGAATTCGCTGCGGCCGTTTGTAATGGGCGCGACTGAATCCAAAATAAACTATTTAAAATTACTGCAAATGCACCTATCAACGCTTGCTCAGCCAGAACGGGAGGCTCTGGCTAATCACTTACGGCAAGTTGGATATGAATGTCAAATTGCTGAATCAGCTATCGATGATGAAATGTATTTGGAGTATGGATTTTGCAACGGCCCGCCACATACAAAAAAAAATATCTTATTAAGCACGTCAGAATTCTTCAAGCTGCTCGACACTCAGCCTAGCATCAATGAATGTGAAAAATCGGTGTTGACTGAAGCGCAGGAAATATCGATCACACAAGCCAAAAACATTCGTAATCAATTATCAATCTGCACCAGTGACTGGGTAGATTCCGACAAGACACCACAGAGCTTACTGAGAATCGCTAGGCATCTCGAACGTGCCGTAACGGGTTATGTCAGCCTAGAAAATGTATCTGTTTTTAATGAGGAGCCAGGTCCTGGTAAAGTCATCCAACAAGGTGAAAAACTACTGGTCGATTTAGCCACCATACACGAACTGAAACACCGTAATAACGAGTCATTATTTGCTGTTTTGCTACGTGACATGCTGGAAATTTTTCTGACGAAAAAAATAGTCAGCTCAACGACTAACATCAGTCATTTATCAGCAGTGCAAAAACGTCGAGTATGGAATGTCATAGAAACCATTCAAGCACTCGCACCAACCCCGTCGCTACTGAGTCCTTTTCGCACGCATGTAAAAACGTTACTCAAGTCGCGTGAGATCTTTGGCAAAGTTCATATCATTCCTGCCTCCGGTGTCGCACTCGGGCATGCATGGATAACTCCATCACTTTCAATCACGCCAGACCACCAAAAATTAGGTGTACCAGCGGGTACGTGCTATCTGCATTCAGGTGCGCGTTTGCATGCAGGTGTTTCCACCATTAATGAATGGCCTATTCAATGGCTAACAGCGACCGAGAGTGAAAATGTATATCCATCGCGGCACGCTTGGCATCTGGCTGTACCCGTGCCAGCGAAAGCACTGGAGCTCGCCGCTCAACAAATGAGTGAAGAATGGAAGCGCAACGCTATAGCGTATCGTTTCGTGGCAGTAGCACCGGATAGCCCGGCGACAGGGTGCAGAATGAGCGTCTGGACCGTAGTTGAAAAAGGTATGGACGCAGATACCAAACTTCTGTTCGCCCACTTCAACCGCGGCCTGGCCCTGCCCGACTCAACCATAGAACTTTGGGAGAGACTGAACGGGTTTATGCAATGGCTTGAATTAATTGCAAATGACGACTGTCACCAAGTTCTGTAATGCTTAGCGCTCATGCTAGTACTAC
>JBIIQR010000069.1:0-6656 GCA_044341985.1 Burkholderiaceae bacterium | reverse complement strand
GATGGCCATTGGTGGCAGGTTAGCAGCGCCAGTAGGGACTAAAAATCAAGAGTTGCGATTGATTCGTCGGGTTCGTAGAAACGAATGGACTACCGAGACGCTTGAGCGATGCCATTTTGTTCCGCTACGACCGGGCACGTTTGGTTGAGTAGATGCTTGATTAGGATGACGAGACAATGATGACCCACTACACGGGAAAAATACTGATTGGCGTATTGATTACGTTGCTCACTGGGTGCGCTGAGCTAGCATCGAATGCTCCGATTGATGATAGAACTGAACCGCGCGACAAGGTAGCGCAAAAACTAAAACCAGCGGAGCCACAAGTCGTCGACCCTCCTGGATTTTATACCGTCAAAAAAGGCGATAACCTGATGAAGATCGCGCTTCAATTTAATCAAAATTGGCGCGACATTGTCGACTGGAATAGTCTTGCGAATCCCAACGATCTTAAAGTAGGCCAAGTGTTACGCGTGGCTCCGCTGGATGGCGCGCAGTTGTCTGCAGTACCTACCGATCGCATTGAGATCAAACCAGTAGATGCGCGTCCAGCGCCTGCGATTCCATCCATTAAATCGCTCCCATTGGGTAAAAAGTTAGCCTACACGGATCAAGTTTGGGCCGACATGCAGCGCGGTGAAGCTTCACCAGCGCGTTCGTTAGAGGCGCCACGTAAGCCCGCCGAAAACATAACTGCAGCGGCTAAATTTAGTTGGCCCACAGAGGGCAAAATCATCAGCAGCTTTGATTCGACCCGAAAAGGGATTGATATTTCAGGGCAACTGGGGCAGCCCATTGTTTCCGCTGGCGATGGCACGGTGCTCTACGCAAAAAATATGCGTGGCTATGGAAACCTGGTGATACTGGATCATAACGATGGTTTAGTGACAGCCTATGCGCACAATAAAACTATCTTGGTAAAAGAAGGGCAAACAGTAACTCGGGGCCAAAAAATTGCTGAGATGGGTAACTCAGATACTGACGCAGTGAAGTTGCACTTTGAAGTGCGGCAGATGGGTAAACCCGTTGACCCCGTGGGCATGTTGCCCGGTCGCTGAATGACTGCTCTTCAGATCGACTGGCGTGACGCGAAGTTATTGAAAGCACTAATCATTTGTCGGAGCGTTGTGCTGTGATACCTGTACTTGTATTCGACATTGAGACGATTCCGGATGTGCAGGGCTTGCGGGCTCTGAATGGTCATGATTCTAAAAGCACCGACGCCGAAGTGGCTACTGCTGCTTTCGCTGCGCGCAGAGAAAAAACAGGCTCCGATTTTTTGCAACATCACCTGCATCATGTCGCTGCTATTTCTTGTGTGTTCCGCGATAACGAAGGTTTTCGTGTGCGTTCGTTAGGTGCGCTGGATGACAGCGAAGAAAAACTAATTCAAGATTTTTTCAAAGTGATTGATCGTTACACACCGCAACTCGTGTCATGGAATGGTGGTGGTTTTGATTTGCCTGTGTTGAATTACCGTGCGCTGATTAATGGTGTGACTGCGGCGCGGTTTTGGGAGCAGGGCGAAGAAGATCGTGATTTTAAATGGAATAATTATCTTTCCCGTTACCACACGCGTCATTTAGATCTGATGGATCATTTGGCGATGTATACAGGGCGCGCTAATGCGCCCTTAGATGATCTAGCAAAGCTCTGTGGCTTTCCTGGAAAAATGGGGGTTGATGGTTCGCAGGTGTGGACGCTGTATCAAGAAGGTCGATTAGCTGAAATTCGCGATTACTGCGAAACCGATGTCGTTAATACTTACCTCGTTTATTGCCGCTATCAACTCATGCGTGGCCAACTAACGCGAGCGGCTTTTGATGCTGAGATAGATCTCGTTCGTGGTTCACTCTCCGAGATCGATGCGCCTCACTGGAAAGAGTATCTCGCTGCCTGGCCGGCTGCAAATCAATAGCGTGGCCAGCGAGACGTTACAATTCATCGCTTTACGCTAAGTACTTGATCCTTTGGCCGCTTTCGATGGCCTCTCAGTTCTTACGCAACGTTCAAAAATATTACCTTATGGATGATCTACTAAAGATTGAATCACTCGATATGGAAGCGCGTGGCGTCGGTCACCTCACCAATGAGGATGGCAGCGCAGGCAAAGTCATTTTTGTCGAAGGTGCACTGACTGGCGAGCGCGTGCGATTCAAGTCGTATCGGCGCAAACCCAAATGGGAAATCGCGGATATGACCGAGCTCTTGCATGAATCATCGATGCGCGTGCGCCCTAAATGCCAGTATTTTGGACTCTGCGGTGGTTGCGCTATGCAGCACGTAGAAGCGTCAGCGCAAGTCGCGATTAAGCAAAGAGTGCTGGAAGATAATTTTAATCACATTGGCAAGGTTCACGCAGAGACCATGCTCAGACCCGTGCAGGGCCCAAGCTGGGGTTATCGTTTTCGTGCGCGGCTCTCTGTGCGCTATGTCGCAAAAAAAGGTGGAATACTAGTCGGCTTTCATGAGCGCAGATCGAGTTTTGTCGCCGATATGAAAAGCTGTCAAGTACTGCCTTCGAAAATTTCGGACATGTTAGTACCTTTGCGCACCTTGATAGAGGGATTATCTATTCGTGAGCGTTTGCCGCAAATCGAACTGGCCGTCGGTGAGAATGAATCCGGCATGATGATAGCGATGGTTTTGCGCGTGCTCGATCCGCCCAGTGAAAGTGATTGTCAGCAGTTCAGAGACTTTGCCGATCAATGGAAGGTTCAATGGTGGTTACAGTCAAAAGGTCCCGATACGGCTGTACCTTTTTATCCCTTAGATGCAGAGTTGCAGTATCTGCTTCCTGAGTTTGGTATTCGTATGCCGTTTAAGCCCACAGATTTTACGCAGGTCAATCACCAGATTAATCGTGTTTTGGTTGATCGCGCATTGCGGCTTTTAGATGTGCAGCCCAATGATCGTGTTGCCGATTTATTTTGTGGGTTGGGTAATTTCACGTTGCCGTTAGCAACCAAGGCCAGAGAGGTGGTGGGCATTGAGGGTAGTGAGACACTCACCGAGCGCGCTCAGAACAATTCAAAAATTAATGGGCTTGAGAGTAAGACTCAGTTTTTAAGTCGAAATTTATTTGAGATCACAGTCGACGATATCAAAGCCTTAGGGCATTTTGATCGAATGCTGATTGATCCGCCGCGCGAAGGTGCGATGGAAGTATGTAAAGCCTTAGTGAGCATGCTGCAAACGGATCCTGATCTTTTGCCGCAGCGTATCGTGTATGTATCGTGCAATCCAGCGACGCTAGCACGTGATGCGGCTGAACTGGTACACAGCGGAGCGTACCGCCTGTCTCAGGCAGGCGTGGTTAATATGTTTCCGCATACTGCGCACGTTGAATCGATGGCGGTATTTGATAAGGTTTGCTAATTTTTTAGCAGGCAGCCAAAAAAAAGCGCCGACCTGAGGTCGGCGCTTTCACATTCAATACAGACACACTAGTGAGTTTGTATTTACGAGTTAATTAATCGCGTTCGCCACCCAAAATACCCAACAGTGCAAGTAGATTAACAAACACGTTGTAGATGTTGAGGTAGATGGCGAGAGTAGCTGTGATGTAGTTGGTTTCGCCGCCGTTGATAATGCGCTGAACATCAACCAGGATATAGGCAGAAAAGATAGCCACGGCAATCGCGGAGATAACTACTTGAATCAACGGCATTTGTAAGAAGATGTTGGCGATACCTGCGAGCAGGATAACAATTACGCCAGCAAACAACCAGCTTCCCATGCCTGAGAAATCACGCTTACTAGTGGTGGCGATACTTGCCATGACAGTAAAGATGATAGCGGTGCCGCCAAAAGCCGTCATGATCAGCGAGCTGCCATTCGAAAAATGCAGAATCTGTTCTAGCATTCTCGAGAGCATTAAGCCCATGAAAAAGGTAAAGCCCAGTAGTACGATGACCCCCGTGGCTGAATCCTTAGTTTTTTCAATCGCGTAGAAAAAGCCAAAAGCGATTGCCAGAAATGCGATAAAGCCGATCATCGGGCTACCCGCGAACAGCGAAAAATGTATCTGTAAGCCGAGCCAAGCGCCAATGACGGTCGGAATCATCGAGAGTGCTAGAAGCCAGTAGGTGTTTCTTAGCACGCGGTGGCGAACGGCGAGCATATCGCTTGATGCGCCGAACATACCTTGAAGTTGCTGGTCCATTAAGACTCCTTAGTGAAGGTGGTTACTCGCTGCAGATGGAGGTTCCGTCTGCTGCCAAAATTATAATATATCTGATTTTGGTCCACGAATTCTAGCTTAGATTGCCGATCACGATTGGATGAGCCTGTCCTTAGTGCAGCAAATACTACCTTCTTCCATGGTAAAATTCAGGGTTAATCAGGATTCCTGACTTTTTTCTTAACCCTTTATTTTTATTGGAGTTTTTACAGATGGCAACCGAGCGTACCCTGTCGATCATTAAACCAGACGCCGTGACAAAAAATGTGATCGGACAGATCTATTCGCGATTTGAGGGCGCAGGACTAAAAATCGTCGCTTCGCGCATGACCCAACTCTCCCGCGCTGAAGCTGAGGGATTCTATGCAGTTCACCGCGAGCGTCCATTTTTCAAAGATCTGGTGGATTTCATGATCTCTGGCCCGGTAATGGTTCAAGTACTGGAAGGCCCTAATGCCATCCAAAAAAACCGTGACCTGATGGGTGCTACGGATCCTAAGAAGGCGGATAAAGGCACGATTCGCGCTGACTTTGCTGATTCGATTGATGCCAATGCAGTTCATGGCTCAGATGCTGCAGAAACAGCTAGCGTAGAAATCAGTTATTTCTTCCCAACCCTGAACGTTTACTCTCGCTAAGAAGGGCGGCCTCTACAGCCGCCATCAAGCGTGGTATGTCGGAAAATTTATGACGGCAATCACCAATCTGCTTGATTTAGAGCCCTCAGCGCTAACGCAGTGGTGCAACGAGCTGGGCGAAAAGCCTTTTCGTGCGCGCCAGCTGCAGCGCTGGATTCATCAGTTTGGTGAAAGCGAGTTCGATGCAATGACAGATCTCGCGAAATCCTTGCGAGAAAAATTGCACGGACGCGCATGCGTTTCTGCGCCGCCGATTATGGCGGATCATCTTTCTACAGACGGCACCCGTAAATGGTTGTTTGATGTGGGTGTCGGTGATGCTGTAGAAACGGTTTTCATTCCCGAAGACGGTCGCGGTACCTTGTGTGTATCAACACAGGCGGGATGCGCAGTAAATTGTCGCTTTTGCTCGACAGGTAAACAAGGCTTTTCGCGTAACCTCGCGGTTGGTGAAATCATTGGCCAATTGTGGACAGCAGAATTTATGTTGAGGCGCAGTCAATCAATACCTGCAGGCCCAAAAGGCGAACGACAAATTACGAATGTCGTGATGATGGGTATGGGAGAGCCTTTGTTGAATTATGGGCCTACTGTTTCGGCGCTTAGGCTGATGCTAGATGATCATTCCTATGGGTTGTCGCGTCGACGAGTCACTTTATCGACTAGCGGCGTCGTACCTATGATGGATAAGCTCTCTCAAGATTGTCCGGTAGCGTTAGCCGTATCGCTGCACGCACCGAACGATATGCTGCGTGATGATCTGGTGCCACTGAATAAAAAATATCCGTTGGCCGAATTAATGCGCGCTTGTCAGCGTTACCTTGAATTTGCGCCAAGAGATTTCATCACGTTTGAGTATTGCATGTTAGATGGTGTGAACGATAGTGATTCCCATGCGAGAGAGTTGATTGCTCTAGTGCGGGATGTTCCATGCAAATTTAATTTAATTCCGTTTAATCCGTTTCCTGAGTCGGGTCTCAAGCGTTCTGCTAACCCACGCATTAAAGCGTTTGCTCAGATCTTGATGGACGCAGGAATCGTCACCACCATAAGAAAGACCCGCGGCGATGATATCGACGCAGCATGTGGGCAACTGGCGGGTGAAATTCAAGATCGCACTCGGGTACAAGAGCGCACACAGAAGTTAGCGGAGTATCAAAAAAAGTATGGTAAAGATTTTGGTCGAATCGTGGAGATTGGCGGGTGATGCGTAGAAGCGTACTGATCGTTTGTTGTTTGGCTATGGGGGCGTGTGCACCTATGGTGACCAACAACTCCCTTTCCTCCGGCAACCGTGTTGAATTAGAGCGTCGTGCGGAAATACGCATGCAACTCGCTACGGCTTATTACAGCGAAGGTCAATACGCAACCGCTCTTTCTGAATTGGATCAGGCTTTGCAAATCGGAGAGCGCAAGGCGGATGTACTCGGTTTGCGTGGATTAGTACTTATGCAGCTTGGCGATGCTGATGCGGCCGCCAAGAATTTGCAGCAGGCTCTACAGATCGAGCCAGATAATCCCAGTCTTCTGAATAACATGGGATGGTTTTTGTGCGAGACCGGCCAAACTGAACGAGCGTTGCCTCTGTTCGATCGAGCAATCGCTAGCAAATCCTATCAATCACCTGCCAAGGCGATGATGAATGCGGGCCGTTGTAGTATGAAACTAGGACGCCGTACGCAAGCTGAAGAGTACTTCAGACGTGCATTGCAGGCCGATCCAGAGCAGATAGCTGCGCACTCTAGTCTTGGAAAATTAGCTTTTGAAGCGCATGACTTGAAACGTGCAAAACGTCACTTGCTAACCGTCATTGCTAGTGGACGAGCGATGCCCGA
>JBIIQR010000067.1:0-6702 GCA_044341985.1 Burkholderiaceae bacterium | reverse complement strand
GGCTGGCGTATTGTTAAAACGATGGGACAAAAAATTACTAAGCTAAAGCCAGTAGGCGGTTTTTGTGCGGAGACGGGTGGAGCGATTACCCTGTTTTTAGCAACCTCCCTAGGTATTCCCGTATCGACCACGCACACCATTACTGGCGCTATCGTCGGCGTTGGGTCGTCACGTAAATTATCAGCAGTGCGCTGGGGTATTGCGGGCAATATTGTTTGGGCATGGGTTTTCACGATACCCGCATCTGCTTTTATGGCGGCGATTGCCTGGTGGTTAGGTAAGCATTTCTTGTAATCACCGCTTAATCGCTACGTAATCACTACTTACCTTCCACACGCTCTAGCTTAGATTTATATTCGCTAGAGCACATCACTGGCGTGATCAGCCAGTCGTGAACGTTCACCACGTGCAAGTGTGATGTGTCCGCTGTGACCCCAACCTTTGAATCTATCCACAACATACGTTAGGCCACTCGAGCCTTCTGTGAGATATGGGGTATCGATCTGAGCGATGTTGCCAAGGCAGATGATTTTTGTGCCCGGACCAGCACGCGTGACCAGTGTTTTCATCTGTTTGGGCGTCAGATTTTGTGCCTCGTCGATGATGAGGTACTTATTGACGAAGGTGCGGCCACGCATAAAGTTCAGCGATTTAATTTTGATGCGTGAACGTATCAATTCTTGCGTCGCTGCGCGCCCCCATTCGCCGGCATCCGAATCTGATTTATTCAACACTTCTAAGTTGTCATCAAAGGCACCCATCCACGGTGACATTTTTTCTTCTTCTGTGCCGGGTAAAAATCCAATATCTTCACCAACAGGGACTGTCACGCGCGTGACGATAATTTCATTGTATGTTTTAGATTCCAGCACTTGTGCTAGACCTGCAGCTAGTGCTAACAATGTTTTTCCTGTTCCGGCCTGACCGAGTAAGGTCACGAAATCACAGTCAGGATCCATCAACAGATTGAGTGCAAAATTTTGTTCGCGATTTCGAGCGGTAATACCCCACACATTATTTTTGTTATGCCCATAATCACGCAGCGTACGCAGCACCGCTGTCTTGCCATTGATTTGGGTTACCTGTCCATAGAATGAAGGCTCGCCATTGCGCGGCTCCATGTACACAAACTGGTTAACCAGCATGGCAGGAATTTGTGGCCCTGTTACACGATAAAAGGTGCTGCTATAGCCTTGACGCGATTCTTGCCACGATTCCATTCCTTTGCCGTGACGATTCCAGAAATCATCCGTCAGCGGCAAAATGCCTGAGTACAGGAGATCGGTATCTTCTAATACATGGTCATTGAAATATTCTTCCGCAGGCAAACCCAACGCGCGAGCTTTGATGCGCATGTTGATGTCTTTAGACACCAACACCACGGGGCGCTCAGGCTGTTGCTCTTGCAGCGCGCGAACGACTCCCAGAATTTGATTGTCGGCTTTGCCTTCCGGCAGACCTTCAGGAAGTGTCCAGCGACCGAGTCGCGTTTGAAAAAACAATCGTCCAGCCGCGTCTTTGTTTCCTAACTTATTCAGTGCAATACCTGAATCAATCGTATCTTCAGAAATATCGGCGACTAACGCATCCAATGAGCGCGACACTTGGCGCGCATTACGCGCTACTTCTGACATTCCTTTTTTATGATTATCGAGCTCTTCCAGTGTGATCATTGGAAGATAAATGTCATGCTCGGCAAAACGAAACAGCGACGTTGGGTCGTGCATTAATACGTTGGTGTCCAGCACAAACAACTTGGTCACACCGCGTTTATCAGGCGTGCGACTGATGTGTGACTTGGTGCGCGTGTCGCTGCGTGACCGACGAGCTGGTGGACTGTCTTGAATCGGTGCTTCAGATTTTGTGCGAGCTTGAGGTGGGGTCACCGGCACCGTCGGTGCTGTAGTCACCAGCGCGATTGAAGGTTTAACGGATTTGCCTTTTTCTGCCTTGGGATAATCAACCGGGGAGAGCAGTGCTGCGGGTTTGTTTGGCATTTTAGGCAGGGGCATCAGGACCTCAAACGTAAATTAAAGGAAAGGAACATCGAAAACGAATGAACTGCAGGGAATAAAACAGAAAAGGCTGTTTAAGCAAAAGGACGTCATCCTTTTTCTTAAACAGCCTTGAACGCGAATAATCTTTGAGATTCAATTGGTTATCTTGTGTTAACCCAAATTTTGAACAAATTCCAGAACATCATCAACGTGGCCGGGAACTTTTACTCCTCGCCATTCTTTCACTATTTTACCGGCAGCGTCAATAACAAATGTTGAACGCTCAATACCACGTACTTTTTTACCGTACATAGATTTCATGACGATGACATCAAACATAGTGCACACCGCTTCGTCGGCATCGGAAATTAATTCAAACGGTAAATCAAGTTTGGATTTAAATCCATCATGGGAACGGATACTGTCTCGGCTGATGCCGATAATCTCGGTGTGAGCTTTTTGAAATTTGGGATAGAGGTCGCGAAATTGCAGGCTTTCGGTGGTGCAGCCCGGCGTATTGTCTTTGGGATAGAAGTACAGCACCAAATTCTTGCCGCGGTGCTGGGATAACTGAAATGGCGTCGTACCCGTGATTTTGGCGGAAAAATCCGGGACGGTCATATTCAGGATGGACGGACGTTCACTCAACTCATTCTCCTAGTGGGGCTGTTATTTAGGCTGACCGGGAAGAATGACCGCCAGCGCCACTTTTCTACCCTCAGCCATCAAAATATTATAAGTTCGGCATGCTGCTTGATTATCCATACATTCAACGCCGACCCTTTGCGCCAACAACTGAGCAGTCAATCGGGCTGAGGCAAAGCGCTGTCGTAGACCTGTACCCAAAATGACAAGATCGGGCTTCATACTCCCCAACAGCTCGAAATCCGAAGGCTGCAAATCCTCGAAATCCGAGACATGCCAGGGCTGCGGAGCCGATTCGGGAAGGACGACCAAACTATGGGCAAAACGCTGGGCGTTAATCTCTATCCAGTCGTCTTCGTAGCCGGTAACAGTTTGATATTGCTGGGTCTGGGTAGAATGCAACTTCATAGTGAGACCGATTTTATCGCGATCGGCCTAGCTAAGGGGGTTTCGCATTGGTAAAGCACGCCAATTTGGGGCAAAATGCTTGTTTTATCGCGGTGCAACACCCATTGAGTGCATGTGCTAACCAGGACGAACGACAGCTGTGAAACCAATCCAAAAATCCAAAAAACTGGCCGATGTTTGTTACGACATCCGTGGACCTGTGCTTGAGAAAGCACGGCAGATGGAAGAAGAAGGCCAAAAAATCATCAAGCTGAACATTGGCAACCTCGCGCCATTTGGTTTTGATGCGCCTGACGAGATTGTGCGCGACATGATCCGTAATATGGGCAATGCCGCAGGTTATACCGATTCCAAAGGATTGTTCGCCCCTCGCAAGGCGATCATGCAATACACCCAAGAAAAGAAAATCATTGGAGTAACGATTGATGATATTTATCTTGGGAATGGCGCGTCTGAATTAATCGTCATGGGCATGAATGCGTTGCTCAACACGGGCGATGAGGTGTTAGTTCCTGCGCCGGATTATCCGTTGTGGACAGCGGCAGTGAGTCTGTCTGGCGGTAAGCCTATACATTACATGTGCGATGAACAAGCCGATTGGTATCCCGATATCGATGACATCAAAAAGAAAATCAATTCGAATACCCGGGCAATCGTCGTCATTAATCCGAATAACCCAACCGGTGCTTTGTATCCGGTCGAGTTATTGCAAGAGATAGTTGAGTTAGCGCGGCAACATCAACTGATTATTTTTGCAGATGAAATTTACGACAAAGTGCTGTATGAAGGCGAAACACACACATCACTGGCTTCACTAGCGGATGATGTGCTGTTTATAACCTTTAATGGCCTCTCGAAAAATTATCGTTCTTGCGGGTATCGTGCCGGTTGGATGGTGGTTTCAGGTGAAAAGAAACACGCCAAGGATTACATCGAAGGTTTGAACATGTTGGCGTCGATGCGATTGTGCGCCAATGTGCCCGGGCAGTACGCCATTCAGACCGCACTTGGTGGCTACCAAAGTATTAATGATTTAGTGGGTCCAGGTGGCCGCTTGCTCAAGCAGCGTGACATGGCACATAGATTGCTGACAGATATTCCTGGTGTGACGTGTGTCAAACCAAAATCAGCGCTGTACATGTTTCCACGACTTGATCCCAAAATGTATCCGATCAAAGATGATCAGCAATTTGCTTATGATCTTTTGGCAGAAGAGCGCGTGCTGATTGTGCAGGGCACAGGATTTAATTGTCCGACCCCTGATCATTTTCGCGTGGTATTCCTGCCTAACGTGGATGATCTTTCTGTGGCCATTGGTCGCATTGCTCATTTCCTTGATGGCTATCGCCGTCATCATGCCCACGCCTGAAGTGCGTAACTAACATTAGCGTCGCTTAGTAAACAATGAAACCGATCAAAGTAGGCTTGCTTGGCATAGGTACCGTAGGTGCAGGTACTTTTACTGTTCTTAAACGTAATCAAGAAGAAATACGTCGACGAGCAGGGCGTGAAATAGAAATCGCGATGGTCGCTGATTTAGATACCGAGCGCGCCAAGGCTATTGTCGGTGGCAATGTGGTTGTGGTTAAAGACGCTCATCAAATCGTTGATAATCCCGATATCGATATCGTTGTTGAATTGATCGGTGGCTACGGCATAGCGCGCGAGCTGGTGATGAAAGCCATCGCGAATGGCAAACACGTAGTGACGGCCAACAAAGCGTTGCTGGCAACCCACGGCACTGAAATTTTCCGTGCAGCGCAAGAGCGCGGTGTGATGGTAGCGTTTGAGGCAGCCGTCGCTGGTGGCATCCCCATTATTAAAGCGCTGCGTGAAGGCTTAACGGCTAATCGCATTCAATGGATAGCGGGCATCATCAATGGCACGACCAATTTCATCTTGTCTGAGATGCGCGATAAGGGATTGGATTTTGATGTCGTGCTCAAAGAAGCGCAGCGTTTGGGCTATGCCGAGGCCGACCCCACGTTTGATATCGAGGGAGTTGATGCCGCGCACAAGGCAACCATCATGTCAGCGATTGCCTTTGGTATTCCAGTGCAATTTGATAAAGCCCACGTAGAGGGTATTACCAATTTGCAGGCGTCAGATATTCGCTATGCAGAAAAATTGGGTTACCGCATCAAATTGTTGGGCATTACCAAACGCGTAGCGAACGGTATTGAATTGCGCGTACACCCCACACTGATACCTACCAATCGCCTGATTGCCAACGTCGAAGGCGCAATGAATGCCGTGCTGGTGCAGGGTGATGCCGTTGGTGCCACGCTGTACTACGGTAAGGGTGCTGGTGCTGAACCTACGGCTTCTGCCGTGATTGCGGATTTAGTGGATATCACTCGTTTAGCTACGGCTGATCCGGAACATCGCGTGCCGTATTTGGCATTTCAACCGAATGAAATGTCGGATACACCGATACTCCCCATGTCGGAGATCACCACCAGCTACTACCTACGCATTTGCGTCGCCGATAAGCTCGGTGTAATGGCCGACATCACACGTATTCTTGCTGACGGTGCCATTTCTATCGATGCGATGCTGCAGAAAGAGCCCGCCGATGGTGAGACTCAGACTGACATCATCATCCTTACCCATCAAACACAAGAAAAGCATGTTGATCGCGCTATCGCAGCGATTGAAGCTTTATCAACCGTGGTTGCCAAAGTCACGCGCATACGTCTGGAAGAGCTGAGCTAATTTTTTAGATTAGCTCACACTGCTTCTACTAGTAAGTAGTACGAAGCATTAGCTTAGCCGGTTAGCACCTTGCTTCAGCGAATCTGCAAATTCTTTCATGATGTTTCCGAAGACGGATGCCGTGATGGTATATCGCGAGATATTCCACTGCAGCTTAATAAGTTGTGTTTGGGTAAGCTCACCACCACCAGTAATACCATTGATCATAGCAACAACATCTGCCTCGCCCTGGGCTAAAGCGCCACCTGTTGCAGTAATATTATTACCAATATCGTTCAAGGATGCATTAGTAATTGGCATGATATTTTCCCTTTAAATTAAGTTTTACTTACTGTGAATAGCCGCATGAATCGCTGAGCGCCTGCAACCGCTTGTTGTGCTGCGTTGATATCGTTATGTACTTCTTGTGAATTAAGTTGCTGCTGATTTTTTTCTAGCCGTTGAGAAATTTCCTGTAAGCGTTGAGTAATTTCATTTTCAAGCTGCCCCGTAGGGTCGTTATGCAAGGCTTCTTGCAGCGGTGTGATAAATATTTCTTCGTGATTCATTATCGAGATATCCTAAATCGCTCACTACCTTCAAAAATTATTTCGGTGTCTTTTACTATCATGAGTGTGTTGCCATTCACATCACCGCCACGAGTTATACGATCACCATTTTCCGTAATTACAAACGGGGTTGTGCCCCCCACAATCGCTTGAACATTAACGGGTGGTTTTCTCGTCGCAAGTTTGAAAACAGCTTTTACTGGTAGAAGTTTTCCATAGCGTTCGGTGAAGTTAACAATTACGTTTTCCCAGCGGCGCATATCGTCATCGGTAAGTGCACCGCGAAGAATAAATTCAGGTTGCTTATCAACGATTTGTATTTTTTTTAAAAGTCCAGACGCCGCTAGCTGATCTTGTAATAGTTGAGGCAGATCTTCAGCCATGACGAT
>JBIIQR010000066.1:0-6781 GCA_044341985.1 Burkholderiaceae bacterium | reverse complement strand
CATCGGTTTTCCATGGATCGCGACGTAGTATCCCGGGCAGTATGTACAGCAAACACATGACGGCCAAACCCCAGCGCGGCAAGGCGAGTGTCGCAGCAGCAGGCAGTCGTACGGGTTTCATTCAGTAGAATCGTTGGAAGTCAGAGTTGGCAATAATAGTTGGCAGTAACAGGCAGTGCTATTGTGACTTAAAGAAAACAAAAATGCCGCACTCGGCGGCATTTTTGATGAAGCGGGTAACGATCAGTCAACGGCGCGGGTTTTTGAACCTGTTTTGCCGAATTTCTGACGGAATTTCTCGACGCGGCCAGCCGTATCGACGATTTTGTGCTTGCCCGTGTAGAAAGGATGCGATTCCGATGAAACCTCAACCTTCAGCAGAGGATAGTCCTTGCCTTCGAAATTGATGGTTTCACGTGACGACATAGTCGAACGCGTAATAAATTTGAAATCGCAGGAGAGGTCGTGCACAACGACGTCACGGTATTCAGGGTGTATGCCTTCTTTCATTTCATTCTCACTATCAGGTGGGTAGCCAATCATCACTTCGTCGGTCCGTCATGCTTCTTGACCCGGTTGATGATCACTTGTCCGGTTAAGATCGTCTCGACTGAGGCGATCTGAAAAAAGAAGTGGAATTATAACGGCAAATCAATGGCTTGGGGTAGTTTGCCGGGGCTGGAATGGTGCTGCCAGCGTTGGCAGCACGAACATTAATTGTCGTCCGTGCGTCCAATTTATTGCCTTTTTAAGAACCGCCGCGGCGCATTAAATCAAAGAACTCCGCGTTGGTCTTGGTGGCTTTCATCTTATCGAGGATGAATTCCATCGCTTCGATCTCATCCATACCGTACAAAAGTTTCCTGAGGATCCAGATTTTTTGAAGTACATCGGGCTTAATCAATAGCTCTTCACGACGAGTGCCGGATTTGTTCAGATTGATCGCTGGGTAAACGCGTTTTTCAGCCAGACGGCGCTCAAGGTGAACTTCCATGTTGCCGGTGCCCTTGAATTCTTCATAGATCACATCATCCATGCGGCTGCCGGTTTCGATCAGTGCGGTCGCGATGATGGTCAGTGATCCACCTTCTTCGATATTTCGAGCGGCGCCAAAGAAGCGCTTAGGGCGCTGCAGTGCATTCGCATCGACACCACCGGTCAACACTTTGCCTGAGGCAGGAATCACGGTGTTGTAGGCGCGCGCTAAACGGGTGATCGAATCGAGCAAGATCACCACGTCTTTTTTCATTTCAACCAGACGTTTGGCTTTTTCCAGCACCATCTCGGCGACTTGTACGTGACGCGTAGCAGGTTCATCAAAGGTAGAAGCAACCACCTCACCGCGCACCGAACGCTGCATCTCAGTCACTTCTTCAGGACGCTCGTCAATTAACAGAACGATCAGCGTGATATCAGGATGGTTGGAGGTGATGGCATGAGCCAGATGTTGCAGCATCACTGATTTACCCGATTTAGGTGAAGCCACCAACAGACCACGTTGACCTTTACCAATCGGTGCAATCATATCGATGATGCGACCCGTAATATTTTCTTCGCCACGCATCTCGCGTTCCAGCAATAAAGGCTGGTTCGGGTGCAGCGGTGTCAGATTTTCAAACAGAATTTTATGCTTCGATGCCTCTGGCGGTTCGCCATTCACCTTGTCTACTTTGACTAGCGCAAAGTAACGTTCGCCATCCTTCGGCGTGCGCACCTCACCCTCGATCGAATCACCAGTATGCAGGTTGAAGCGTCGAATCTGTGATGGTGAAATATAGATGTCGTCGGTCGAGGCCATGTAGCTGGCATCAGGCGAGCGCAGAAAGCCAAAGCCATCGGGTAAGACCTCGAGTACGCCGTCGCCAAAAATTTGTTCGCCGGATTTGGCGCGTTTTTTGAGAATGGCAAACATCAATTCTTGTTTGCGCAGTCGCGCAGCGTTGTCGATGTCTAGGCCTATGGCCATTTCTAGTAGAGCAGATACGTGTAGAGCTTTAAGTTCAGATAAGTGCATAAGTTCGAGGTCCGCGATGTGCGGCTTTCAGGTGGGGGAGGGAGGGACTACGGTGAGCAGAGAAGGAATTACTGGCAACGCTCATGCATTGCCAGTTAAACGTTGAATATTTAGATATTGCTATCAATGAAGGATGTCAGTTGACCTTTGGCCAGCGCACCCACTTTTTGCGCTGCAGGGACACCGTTCTTAAACAGAATCAGTGTCGGGATACCGCGAATACCAAATTTAGCGGGTACCGCCTGGTTGGAATCCACATCCATTTTAGCGATCTGGATTTTGCCATCGTATTCTTTGGCGACTTCTTCCAGTATCGGTGCAATCATCTTGCAAGGACCGCACCATTCAGCCCAGAAATCAACCAGTACAGGTTTGTCGGACTTGATGACATCGGCTTCAAACGAGCTGTCAGAAATATGTTTTATGTGTTCACTCATGACTTCCTCAATTGAGGGGAAAAAAAGATTTGCCTGTTCACCTGCCACGAAACGAGCTTAATGTTGTTCCTGATTTCTCTGCGCATTAACTTATGCGTTGGGAGTATCGTTGTGTGGATTTACAGCAGGAAGTGTCGAGGCGGGAATTTCGCAAATCATAACCCATTTTTTGGAAAAGTGTACTTTTGCAGGCCTCAATGATTGAGCGCTCGCATAAAATGTGTTCCCACAAGGTTTTCTGAAATGTCTGCGACCACCCCAATTTCTTACCCCCTGCAACAGCATTTGCTTGCCCCCGGTACTGGCTTTTGGCCGGCAGTGGCACGCTTGCTGCTGGCCGGGGAGGCCGAACTGTCCAGCCTACGTGTGTTGGTGCCTACTTACGCCCATATCTCGCCATTACGTCAGGCTCTCGCCGCCAGTTTAGGCCCCTCGTTCATTCCGCCCGAGATCCGTACCCTGGGTGATTGGCTGATCAGCCATCCTCCGGTTGAGGGTCAGTGGTTAGTTTCCGCTCCTGGTGAGCGCCTGATGGGCTTGTATGCTCAGCTGCGTGAGCAGGCCTGGTTAAAAAAATTATTTGAAGCTCGCCGGAATACGGATTTGCTGCCGCTAGCCAGAACACTGATTAGCTTGAGCGATGAATTAACCGAGGCGCTACTCGTCACAGCGCTCAAGCAGCCGCAAGCGGTGGAAGACCGCTGGCGCGCCGCGTTGGGAAAATTTTCACCTAAAGCGGCCGCCTTGCTATCCAGTGAAGCTCAGCTAGTGTGGACCATCTGGAATGCGCTACGTGAGCAGGGCGATCCTGCCATGATTCGGCAGGCGCAGTTGCAGCGTCTGGCGGATAAAGCAGACCGCCCCTTGTTTTGGTGTTCACCGTTAGCACCTAGCGAAATCGAATTAGATTTTTTAAGTGCCTATGCGCAGCTGCAGCCAGTTACCGTGCTCGGACTAGATTGGTCGAACCAGGTCTTGCCTTTGTCGTTGCAGCGTGCTTGGCCCGAGCTGTGTGAAACGCCTAATCCATCATTGATGGAATCCAGTAACTTATCAAACTCATTACCAGACTTTAATCTGCAACTTAGTCCGGCGCGTCATTTAGAACATGAAGCGCAATCAGCCGCGCAGAACATCATCAACTGGCTTGAACAAGGAAAAAATCGCATTCTTATCGTGCCACAGGATCGTGTGGTGGCGCGTCGTGTGCGTGCATTGCTTGAGCGCGCGCAGGTTTTCGTCTCAGATGAAACAGGTTGGAAGCTATCCACCACGCGAGCGGCGGCAGTGCTCGCTTCGTGGTTGGATATGGTAACGACACGTGGTCGGCCTGCGGCATTGTTGGATTTTATTAAATCCCCCTTTTTGTTTAACGATAGCTCGCAAGAAGCGCAGCAGCGGTTAGAGATCGAGCGAGCCTTAACAACAAGCTCAGTAGCACCGGGTTGGGATGGCATCAAGCAAGCGGTCGATGCGCTGCCCGAAGCGAAACGTTTAATTGATGTGATCGCGCGTGAGGCCGAACGATTCACTGGTCGTAAGACCGTAGTCGACTGGGTGAACGCTACTCGCAGTGTGTTCGATGCGTTGGGGATGAGCGCTGCGATGAATGACGATATCGCTGCATCGCAGCTGATAGCCATGATGGAATCGTTGTCCGTTGAGTGTGAAAGCATCGATGCCGTTTTTACGCTCTCTGAATGGCGTGCGCTGCTCACGCTGCAACTAGAGCAAGCAGAATTTGTCGCACCAAAAATAGATCAGCGCGTGCTGATGGTGCCCTTGCATGGCGTGTCATTACGTGATTTCGATGCCGCCATTATTGTCGGTGGAGATGCCGATCATTTACCTTCGCCACCGCAAGACGTTTTATTTTTCGCGAATGCAGTTCGGCGTGAATTGGGATTAGCCACTCGCGAGCAGCGCGCGCAACAACAATTGCGTGATTTTGCTAGTTTGTTATTAGCCTGCCCCATCGTAATTTTGTCCTGGCAATCGCAGGTGAATGGTGAATCGAATTTAGTCAGTCCGTGGATACAGCGACTGCAACTTGAACTCAAGATGGCAGGTCTTTCTGAGTTACCCAAACATGAAGTGCAGCTTGCGCCTGTGACCTTGCAGGCATTTCCTACTGCCATGCCTTTGCCAAGTGCACCATCGTTATTGCCTGCGACCTTATCAGCGAGCGGATACAACACCTTGGTGGCATGCCCGTATCAATTTTTTGCGACGCGCATGTTGAGATTGGATAGCGCCGACGAGTTGAGTGATTTACCGGAAAAACGCGACTACGGTAATTGGGTGCATGACCTCTTACTGCAGTATCACCAGACCGTAGCGCAGCAGCAAACACCGATTGAGGAGCGTGCTGATTTACTTGAGCGCATTTCAAAACATGTATTCGATCAAGTGTTACTGCATGAGCCTGCAGCGCTACCTTATCTAGCTCGTTGGCAAAAACAAATTCCGGCGTATCTGGAATGGGCGAATGCGCATCAAGAGGCCGGTTGGACCTTTGCCTTTGGTGAGCGTCAGCACGAACGTGTTTTGTCGTGGGGCGATGGCGAGATTCGTTTGAAAGGCCGACTCGATCGGGTCGATCAAAACGCCAATGGCGATTGGATGGTCTTGGATTACAAAACTACCGATAAAGGCAAGTTGAAAAGAAAGCTCGCTCAACGTGAAGACCATCAGCTCACGTTTTATGGTTTGCTATTAGAGCAAAAAGTATCAGCCGCAGCTTATGTTGCGATTGATGCAGATAAACCAGATGCACTACCTGCTGAGCCGTATGACATTTGGCGTGATGCACTTGAGCAGCAATTAAAAACGGATTTTAAACATATCGCCAACGGCAATCCCTTGCCCGCATCCGGAACAGGCAGCACCTGTGACTGGTGCGATGCGCGCGGCTTATGTCGCAAAGGAAGCTGGTGATGGCAACAGCCAGTAGCTTTGTTATCAACGGAGGTGCGCGCACGCAAGAAGATTTTGTGCGCAGTGCCTGCGATCCCACTCGCTCAGTCGTGGTCGAAGCGTGCGCCGGTAGTGGTAAGACTTTTTTGTTGGTCGCGCGCATGCTTAGGTTGTTGCTGGAGGGGTGTGAACCTTCGGAGCTGCTGGCAATTACATTTACCCGCAAGGCGGCAGCCGAAATGCGCGAGCGCTTGCTTAGCTTGCTGAAAGAGTTGGCATTGGCAGAAACCTCAGTGGCTATAAAGCTGCTGCAGCAACGCGGATTAAGCTATGAAGAAGCCGAAAAAAAAATGCCTCAGGCGCGCAGTTTGTATCAGCGCGTGCTGTCGAGCCCGTTTAGTTTATCTATCGATACCTTTCATAGTTGGTTTGCACGCCTACTACAAATAGCACCGTTGTCATCAGGTGTGCCCCACGCCTATGCATTGGAAGATAACAGTGCTGAATTAGTAAATGATGCTTGGGTGCGTTTTATGCACTCGCTGAATCAGCCGAAGCAAAGCGATTTGCGAAAGGCCTTGATGACGATCTATGAGATCGCAGGCGACACCACAGGTAAAAAACTGATTGATGCCTTCTTAGCGCGCCGTGCTGAATGGTGGGTTGCGACTGAAAAACACGATCCCTTAGACCAATTGCGTCAGCTATGCGGCGATGATGCTGTAGTCGATGCACGATTGCGTTTGTGGGAAGACGAATCTTTATGTCAGCGATTTTTGCGTTTGTCTTCACTATTAGGTAAAGGCACGCCAGCACAAAAAAGAAATGCCACAGCTATTGAATCCTGCATCACTGCTGGTGCTGGTGGCGAGCAGTTCGAAACGCTCTATAGCTTGCTTCTGACTAAAGCTGATACAGCTCGTACACTTCCAACGGCACAAGCTTTACAAAATGCCTTAAGCGATGAGGAACGGGGTTGGTATACCGAGTCATGGCTAGCATTGGCGAATGAATTGATAGCGCTGCGACAGCGAAGTTTTGAGCCCAAAGTGATTCAGTTAAATGAGGCTGTGTTTGCGATTGGTACAGCTTGCCTTGAGCATTATCAGGAAATCAAAGCGGATCGACGGGTTCTGGATTTTTCAGATCTGGAATGGCTGACGTGGAAATTACTCACCGATTCCGCACATGCGGCGTATATGCAGGCACGGCTGGATGCGCGGTACCGGCATATTTTGATCGATGAGTTTCAAGATACCAATCCACTGCAATGGCAAATAGTGCGTGCGTGGTTAGAAGCCTATGGTGATGAAAGCGAACATCCAACGGTATTTATTGTGGGTGATCC
The DNA here is from genome assembly GCA_044341985.1 of Burkholderiaceae bacterium. Classification (GTDB taxonomy): domain Bacteria; phylum Pseudomonadota; class Gammaproteobacteria; order Burkholderiales; family Burkholderiaceae_D; genus Pernthalerella. The sequence goes on along the minus strand of JBIIQR010000066.1, from coordinate 66 downwards.
CAAACAATCTATTTATCGATTCCGCCGCGCTGAGCCACGTGTGTTTGAGTCGGCGCGCGAGAAATT
>JBIIQR010000105.1:0-5629 GCA_044341985.1 Burkholderiaceae bacterium | reverse complement strand
GTTCAGCAAACCTTCCTACCTATTTGCTTTGGTAGCAGGGCGTTTGGTGTGTGAAGAGCAAACCATTCGTTTGAAGTCTGGCAAAGAGGCACTGCTACAGGTGTGGGTTGAAGAAGGCAATCTCGACAAGACTTCGCATGCTATGCAATCGCTAATACGCAGCATACGCTGGGATGAGGAGCGCTATGGTCTGGAGCTTGATCTAGAACGCTTTATGATCGTCGCGGTATCCGACTTCAACATGGGTGCGATGGAAAATAAAGGTTTGAATATCTTCAACACTAAGTATGTGTTGGCTAATTCGCGCATAGCGACGGATGCTGATTACGCGAATATTGAGGCCGTCGTTGCGCACGAATATTTTCATAATTGGACAGGTAATCGAGTCACGTGCCGCGATTGGTTTCAGTTGTCGCTCAAAGAGGGTCTGACAGTTTTTCGTGATCAGGAATTTTCTGCCGATATGATGGGCAGTGAAAGTGGCAAAGTAGTTAAACGCATAGAAGATGTTCGCGTGCTGAGGCAGGCGCAATTCCCAGAAGATGCGGGCCCCATGGCGCATCCGGTTCGCCCTGATTCGTATGTTGAAATCAATAATTTTTATACGCTGACCATTTACGAAAAAGGGGCGGAAGTAGTTCGTATGCTTCAGACCTTGTTAGGCCGTGATGGTTTTCGTAAAGGTATGGATTTGTATTTTCAGCGTCATGATGGTCAGGCGGTGACTTGTAATGATTTTCGTGCTGCGATGGCTGACGCCAATGGCCGTGATCTAACTCAATTTGAGCGTTGGTACAGTCAGGCGGGCACACCTCGCGTGATAGCCACGACCAATTATGATTCGGCAGCTCAGACCTTCACGCTCGAGTTAGAGCAGTTCTGCCCACCGACGCCCGGACAGCTACTAAAGCAGCCTATGCACATTCCAGTAGCAGTGGGCCTGCTCAATGCAAGTGGCGATGATCTGCCATTGCAATTACAAGGTGCGAAACGCAGAGAGGGACACGTACAAACACTTCCTACAACTATCGTGCTTGAATTGACTGAGTCAAAACAAAGCTTTACCTTCATAGACGTCAAGCAGCCGCCAGTACCTTCTCTGTTACGTAATTTTTCCGCGCCCGTAGTACTCGAGGCCAATTACAGCGATCAGCAACTAGCTTTTCTGTTAGCACACGATAGCGATCCATTTAATCGGTGGGAAGCGGGCCAACGATTAGCAACACGCCGCTTACTGACCTTGTGCGAAGAAGGTATAGGGCCTAATCAAGCCTACCCCGAAACTAGCCAAGATGCGTTACTAGCAGACGCTATGGGTCACTTGTTGCGTGATACATCATTAGATGCGGCTTACCGCGATTTGGTGCTTACCCTGCCTTCAGAAGTCATGCTTGCAGAGCAGGTTGATGTCATTGATCCAGAGGATATTCACAATGCGCGCTGTGCATTACGTAATTACTTGTCGCGTGTATTGCATGACGATTTAATCGCTGCTTACAACGCAAATCAACAACCGGAACCTTACAGCCCTGATGCAATATCGGCGGGTCGTCGTGCACTACGTAATAATGCCTTAGGTTACCTTGCAGAGCTAAATGACAGTGCTGTCCACACGTTAATTCAAGATCAGCTCGCTCAAGCATCCAGCATGACAGACCGCTTAGCTGCGCTATCGATTATGAATGTGCATCAAGTACCTGGAATAAGAGATGCCCTTCACAGTTTTTATTCTGATTTTGAACAGGAAGCACTGGTGATTGATAAGTGGTTTAGCTTACAAGCATCCGCACCTGGCACCGATACGAAAGCTATTCGGAAGCTAATGCAACATCCCGCTTTTTCTATGACCAATCCAAACCGGGCTCGAAGTTTGATCTTTGTCTTCTGTAATAGCAATGCAGCCCAATTTCATGCTACAGATGGTAGCGGGCACGACTTTTGGGCTGAGCAAGTCATTGCGCTCGATAAGATTAATCCACAAGTTGCTGCACGATTAGCGCGCAGTATGGATAGGTGGCGCAAATTCACCCCCGTGCTTCAGGCAAGTATGAAAGCGGCCTTAGAAAAAATAGCCAGAACACCGAAGCTGTCGAATGATGTTGCCGAAGTGATCGGCAAGGCTTTATCAAAATAATTTACCCCCATTGAGACACTCCATGAAACGAGTCAGCCTGACGCAATACCTGATTGAAGAGCAGCGATTAAATAACTCTATACCTGCTGAGTTGCGCTTACTGATAGAGGTCTTAGCAAGGGCATGTAAAACAATTAGTCATTCGGTAGGTAAGGGTGCGCTAGGTGAAGTACTGGGTGCCGCTGAGAGTGAAAACGTACAGGGCGAGATACAAAAAAAGCTCGACATCATTTCCAATGAAATTTTGCTCCAGGCGAATGAATGGGGCGGCCATCTCGCTGCAATGGCATCGGAAGAAATGGAAACCATTCATCCGATTCCCAATCGTTATCCCATGGGTGAGTACATGTTGTTGTTTGATCCACTGGATGGATCATCCAACATTGATGTGAATGTATCGATAGGTACGATTTTTTCAGTACTCAAAGCACCAGAGGGTATGGCCACACCAACAGAAGACGATTTTTTACAGCCAGGTACCAAGCAAGTCGCAGCCGGCTATGCAGTTTATGGACCGCAAACTGTACTAGTTCTTACTACTGGTAATGGTGTACATGGGTTTACTTTAGATAGAGAGATGGGTTCGTGGGTTATGACCCAACGAAACATTCAAATACCTGTCGACACCGCTGAGTACGCCATTAATGCGTCTAACTCGCGTCATTGGTATGCGCCAGTGACGCGCTACATCACTGAGCTAGAAGCAGGAAAAACTGGTCCGCGTGAGAAAAATTTTAATATGCGCTGGGTTGCTTCTATGGTGGCCGATGTTCATCGCATATTAAATCGAGGCGGTATCTTTATGTATCCTGCCGATCAACGTGAGCCAGATAAGCCAGGTAAATTGCGCTTAATGTACGAAGCTAATCCTATGGCGCTATTAGTCGAACAAGCCGGTGGCGCAGCTACTGATGGTAAGCAACGGATTTTAGATATTCAGCCGACAAAATTACATCAGCGCGTTGCGGTATTTTTAGGATCGCGCAATGAGGTTGAGCGAGTCACTCGCTATCACGCGGAATAAGCGATGAGATAGGTAGTTGGTGTCTTATGTTTACTTAATCTTAGTGCTGTTTGGGCGTTAGACTATTTCTTCCAACTCACCGCTTCGCCTAATTCCTTCAGCGACAATTTCGGTGCTAGCTCACGAATGAAATCTATCGTGTATTCACGCAAAAAAGCACCGCGACGAACGGCGACTCGAGTGACATTCGTGGCAAACAAATGACTAGCTGAAATCGTTTTGAGGTTATCGGGCAAATGATCTACAGCCATTGAGGCGACGATACCCACACCTAATCCTAGTGATACATATTGTTGAATCACGTCCGAATCCATCGCGGTTAACACGACATCTTTATCAATGGCCGCTTTTCTAAACGCTTCATCAATGTGGCCTCGACCAGTGAAGCCCTGATCATAAGTAATCAATGGATGAGCGGCTAAATCTTGCAGCGATATTTTTTCTATCGATAGTAGCGGATGGTCTGAAGGAACTACGATGGCATGATGCCATTCATAGCAAGGGAAGGAGACGAGTCCTTCAAAGCGTGTCAAACCTTCCGTAGCAATGCCAACGTCGGCCTTGCCGGATAAGACCCATTCGGCGATATGTTCAGGTGCACTTTGTTGTAAGGCGATACGAACATCAGGAAAGGTTTCGCGAAATTTTTGTACTACGCCAGGTAATACATAGCGTGTTTGGGTATGAGTTGCGGCGATGGAGAGTGTGCCTGTGGTTTTGCTGGAGTAGGTTTGACCAGCGCGCTGAAGATTTTCGGCTTCGAGCAATAAGCGTTCTATGATGAGCAAGACTTCTTTACCGGGCTCGGTTAATCCGGTTAATCGTTTACCGTTACGCTCGAATATATCGATGCCGAGTTCTTCTTCGAGTTCGCGAATCTGACGGCTCACACCAGGTTGTGAGGTAAATAAAGCATTGGCAACTTCAGTCAAATTAAAATTTTGACGAATCGCTTCACGAACTGAGCGTAGTTGCTGAAAGTTCACGTTAAATTCCTTAGGATTTTTTTCTTAAGCGACATGGTCAGGAAAGACACGAACACGGCGAGGTCTGACTACAACCGTTGATCCAGTTTTTAATTGCAATTGAGCGAAGCGTTCGGCAGACAAAACTGCTTCGATCAAGCGGCCGTCTCCATCGGCTTCAAGTTCAAGTTGTGCCAGCGGTCCAATGGCATGTGCACGCTTAAGTTGAGCGACGATACCTTCGGCACCAGGGGTGTAATGTTCTATGTCGAGTTCATGCGGTCTTACATACCCAACAGTTTCTAGCTCGCTAGTTCCGGTTAGATCGGATATGGGTAACGCTCCGCCGGCTGTATTCAATACGCCTTGATGTGCTCGGCCGTGAAATAAATTCACGTTGCCTAAAAATCCATATACAAACGGTGAGGCTGGATGGTTATAGACTTCTTCGGGTGTTCCTACTTGTTCGACTTTGCCTTTATTCATGAGTACAACGCGATCAGCAACTTCAAGCGCTTCTTCTTGATCATGCGTGACAAAAATACTGGTGACATGAAGTTCATCATGTAACTGGCGTAACCAGCGTCTGAGTTCTTTACGTACTTTGGCGTCGAGTGCACCAAAAGGCTCATCGAGTAACAACACACGTGGTTCAACCGCAAGAGCACGTGCTAGCGCGATGCGTTGACGTTGCCCACCTGAGAGCTGAGAGGGGTAGCGGTCAGCTAACCAGTCGAGTTGTACCAGCGATAGCAGGCGCATTACTTTTTCGCGTATCTGCGTTTCACTGGGGCGGATTGCACGTGGTTTGACTCGCAATCCAAAGGCGATATTTTCAAACACACTCATGTGCTTGAATAATGCATAGTGTTGAAACACAAATCCAACCTGCCGTTCACGTACATGGCGAACGGAGGCATCTTCACCATCGAGTATGACTTGCCCTTGATCAGCATGCTCAAGACCTGCAATCACGCGCAATAGAGTAGTTTTGCCACAGCCCGAGGGGCCAAGCAGCGCTGTTAATTCGCCCGTAGCGAATTCAAGCGACACATTGTTCAATGCGACAAAATTACCAAAATGCTTGCCAATATTTTTTACTTCGATACTCATGCGATATGCTCCTTGGGAATGGCATTTACATCGCGATTAATTTGCCATTCGATAAATGATTTCAATGCGAGGGTGACTAGTGCAAGCAAAGCGAGTAGTGATGCCACAGCAAATGCTGCAGCGAAGTTGTATTCGTTATAAAGAATTTCAACTTGTAGCGGCATGGTATTTGTCTCACCCCGGATATGGCCTGATACGACTGATACCGCACCGAATTCGCCCATGGCACGTGCATTACACAAGATCACGCCATACAGCAGGCCCCACTTAATATTAGGAAGCGTCACATACCAAAAAGTACGCCAACCTGAAGCACCGAGTACGAGCGCGGCCTCTTCTTCTTCATTACCTTGTGTTTGCATTAGCGGTATCAACTCGCGTGCCACGAATGGA